>QQSI01000017.1 GCA_003602645.1 Candidatus Poseidoniales archaeon
AGGGTGGCACTTGGTCGTGGAGCCGTCGCTTTCAGTTCACGCATACGTTGCTTGAGATCTGGATTCTTGCTGCCCAACCATGCGCCTTCACCAAACAAGAGGACCAGCACTGAAAATGCACCGCAATACGCTGCAAGTTTGACTTGGAGCAAAATAAATTCCACTGGTGTGAGCACGATGATGTTGACATCATCTGGCAAGCGGTTAGGTTCTATCAGCCAAGCAATGAACATCGATGTGAGTGGGAAACAGACCACAAAGGTCAGACCAAAGACAACAGCTAGGAGCCTCACTCGACGTCGAAGATGGGCTTTAATGTCGAGCAGTAACCTGCCGCCGGGGCTATCCATGAGTTCCCCAACCGAATCGGCCAGTTCAGTTGCTCCGGCCATGGTCTGTGCAAGGGCAACGCCCTCATAACACACACCATGTCATTCGTTTTCCCAAATATGCGAAGGGGTTGAGTCAATGAAGCTTCGACCGTGTTTCTTCAATCGCCACAAACGATGGATGACAAAACCAGTGATCCATAACGAGGGCAGAGATAAGAGAAACGCTTGCCACATGACATCTTCATGATAGTCATTCAGAACTCTGACCTGGACCACATCTTCATCACCGGTGCTTGGATTATGCATCACAACAAGGCTGTAGACCTTAGGCGAATCAATTTCGAGCATCAGTGTTGAATTTGGCGCGACCGTATAATGCTCTCCTAGGGTTTTCATAATCGACCAATCAATTGAGCCATTCTCCATAGCAGGAGGGGCAGATTCCACGATCAACACGACCACTTCGAGGGTGATGTCTCCGTGGAGGTTTGTCACGGTTGTGTCGACCGTGTTGCCTGGATCGAATTTTTGGATGATTTCGAACGTTGAATCTTCGGGGCCGAGCTGGTAAGACACCCTCTCATCCATCGTTGCCGTTTGTGCATTGACGGCCATGAAAATGAACGCCACCATGACCAAGGTTACGATCCCTTCAACGGTCACGTGTCGACGAACTTTTGGAACGGTGAATCCTTTGAAGAACCCTCCGTAATCGTTGCGCAATCTTGGTTGAAGGTGATGGATGAATAAGGCACCCACTCCACCAACCAGCATGCCGAGTGGGATGTCGACAAACCAGTGGATTCCAAGGTAGAGGATCGTAAAAATGAACAACGCAGTGTTGAGGCAAACGAAGATGTGGTAGCGATAATGCTGCCATTCCTTCATGGTACCACCCGCTTCCCTAACATGCAACCAATTGAGCAAGATGATGCCGAAAGGAATGGCGACGTGAAGCGATGGAACGGCGTTATCAAGCGGGTCATGTAAGGCGTAGAAGACATTGTACCATGCTTCGTGGTAGAGTAAAGCATCCATTCCCGGAATCCAAGAAGAGGTCACCTCAACGTTGAAGAACAGGTAATATGGAACAGCAATTGCGTAAATCAACAGGTAATTCAGCGTCACTTTGTCCGTCATGTCCCTGTCTCCAGTGTAGGCAAAATACACCGTTGTCACATAGATGAGGAAGAGGTAGATGAACAGGTAATGAAAATTAAGGAATGAGGTCAAGGCTTGGTTGGCAAAGAAATTTTGAATGTGAAGTGTGAAATCTCCCTCAATTGAATGCACCAATTCTGTCCAGTGCCCCGTCTGCATCTTAATTGGCTCATTCAGCGCGTCGGTGATTGCCTTCCAACGTATGATGACAATGTACCCCATGGCGTGCAGGTAGTACCTTTGATCGTGAATCACCTCAGCCCATTTCCCTAAAGGAGTCCTCATGCTCTTGTCATGGAGGGTGAAGAACCAACAGATAATTGGCGTTAGAACCAAAATGAGTCCCATCATGATTCCATAGGGGTCCATAATTGTCTTGGGCCTGCTTGACTGTTTTAGGCGTTATGACGGCAAATGACCTTGAGCGTATGTTTCAACAATAGCCTATGTCGCCGGCCAAGAGGTGAAAGGGGATGGCTTCTTCCTTTGCGTTGGGAGGACCATGTGGAAGCCTGCACCTGAGAACACTCTTGCGAGTTTAAGGCACGCAATTCAGATGCATGATGGCATCGAATTCGACCTCCGACTCACCAAAGACAATGAGGTAGTCATCCATCATGATGGGACGGTCTCGGTGCCCAAAGAAAAGTTGGGCTCAGGCGACCGTTGGGTTGAACACCACACCCTAAGTGAACTCGAATCGTTCGGATTTTGTTCTTTTCGTAGCCTTCTCGAAGATTCGATTGTGCACTCGGAATGGCGAGACAATGGTAAAATGGGCTGTGTTGAATTGAAACGACCTCATCCCAAAACAAATGTAGGTGGTGGCTACTTTGGCACAAATCAACACAAGAAGCACATCACTCAACTGATCAACGCCTCAGATGCGATCCTCAATGAATTTGAAATCCCCCACGAGAATACAGTGTTCTACGCTTTTCATCGTGGAATGAAATCTTCCATCAAAACTTCGTCTACGACCCGTCCGTGGGCCGAACTCCTTCCCTACATCCCTCCGTTTGGAAACCGAACCACAAAGCGCCTTCGTGCCCTCCCACAATTCCTGACTCAATCGTTCTCAAAATTGGTTGAAAGCCACAGCGGGAGTGGCGCTTCGATGATTCCTGCTGCCATTGAGTATTTTGTCCCTCCAATCAACAAGATGCCAGTCGGAAAAAAGGTAGGGTTGAGTGGGAAGGGTGCCGCACAACTTAAGGCAGTCCAGGGAGGTTTCCCCGTCTATGTTTGGCCAACGAAACCAGACGTTGAACACATGTTGCTCGCTGCTGGCCTCACAGGGCTGACCGACCATGCGGATCCGGATTTGACTTGGCTCCCCAGTGGTCATGCACGTTGGACACAACCAGCCAGCCTTCCACTTGACGTGCATCAAACCGAACTGCTTGAATCAGCGACCGAGGCCACTCACCTCGACATCCTAAAGGAATTGAAAACCAACGTTACTCCTTGGAAAGAATGCAATAGAAGTGAGCGATTGTCCCTTCTTGAGATGTGGTCATCACGTTGGTCGTGGGGCGAGATGCCTCAGCAGAATAAACACTTAGATTTGGAAGATTCAAACAGCCCCCCTTGGCAGGCTGTTCGATTGATTGGTCACAGAGGTTCGGGCAAGACTTCCCGTCCAGTTCTGAGTTAATGCTCACTCAATGTGGCGAAGACTTTGTTCTTCAGCGATGTACTTTGGCCGGTAAATAGGGGTGCCTTTGCCGTTTCGCATCACACTGCGTTCATCCACAATTTGAGCGCCGATGCCAGCAACACGAGCCCAGCCAAAGAAAGTGGTATAGTAGGTCGGATCGGTCAATCCAATGTGGTGCAACAATGCTCCACTTGCAATGTCGACATTGGCGTTTGGATTGCTGATTTTAGGATTTTCAGAGAGCACACGTGGCGCCACTTCTCTGAGCGTTTTGACAATCTTGAAATTCTCATCTTCAGGACAGATTTCTTCTCCCAAAGCAAACTGAGCAGTTGCTCTTGGGTCTTCCGTACGAAGAACAGCGTGACCGAAACCAAACACGGGTCGCTTGGCTGCGAGTTCAGCGCGGACAAACGCCTCGACTTTCGCAGCATCACTGGTGCCAACACGCAGGACAAATTCCAGACACGATTGGTTTGCGCGTCCGTGCAAAGGCCCGGAAAGGGCGTTCATAGCACCAGCCATAGCGGAATAGATGGTTGCGTGACCAGAGGCAATCGCTTTGCCGGTGAAAGTCGAGAGATTGCCCCCGCCATGATCCATGTGCAAAACGAGGTAAGTGGAAATCACTCGGGTCATCTTCTCCTTGTCGATTCCATCCAAATCAAGCGCGTGAACAAACCGGTCAACAAGTGGAGCGTTCGGGTCATCTGCAGGGATGTTTTGCGTTCGTCCTTCCCGAATTCTGAAGATTAAGCCCATGAGTCGTGGCATTCGAGCGATGAGGTTCATAGCGTCAGAGCGCCAATCATTTGTGGTTTCAATCATGCCAAGAGCGTGGATGCCAACGCTTAGCCAGTCCATGGGGTGACCGCTGGTTGGAAGCGAATGGAGTACGGATTCAAGGTCGCCAGGAATCGAAGCCCTTTGTGCTAATTCACTTCGAATCTCAGCAGATTGCTCGGAGGTTGGAAGTTCTTTGTTGAAAAGAAGGTAAATGATGTCCTCAGGGGCAAATGCGGCCAGCTCCGTGATCGGGTAGCCACAGTAGTGAACCCCTTCGCTAGGGGTGACAAAAGATGTGCGACAGGTTCCGACCGGTACGCCCCTCATGCCCGTGTTTAGATGGTTGGAGGTGACTTCAAGCAAGACGTTGTTATCGCTCATTTGTGGTCCACCGTACCCATCCACCAAGGCTCCTCGTATAAAGACGGGTGCTTTGTTTTCCACTACTGTTAGCGAAGGTGAGTTTTCAAACACTTACTTCAGAAAATGCAAGTGTTCATTTTCGCCGATTTGAAGGCGGCCAGTTACGAAATCCCTTTGTGGATTCACGGTCAGCGAAAACCTGGATCCGAATAGCTTCACCCTCAATCACAATCGCATCTTCGGCAGTCAAGCCCGGGCATTCCTCTTTTACTTCCTTCCATGATCGTTCGGTTGCCAAATTCTCCGACCACCAAGGGAAGGCTGCACATTGTTGAGGTCGCACTTCGTAAATCGAGCACCGCTTTTCACCATCAAGATAGATGCACACATCGTCGCTTGGTCGGCTTTGGAGGACATAGCGACCATCCAGCGTTTTACGACAATCCTTCTCGAGCCATGCCTCAACCTCCATTTCATGGTGCAAAGCAATGCGTTCTGCATCTCGAATAGACAGGTAGACAATACCTCCTGGCTCATCACAGCACCTACCACAATTCGGTTGGCAGGCAAAGGGCACTCCGCCCATCCACCACGCAGTTTTCATTCCTCTTCACCTTGAGCGCTCGAGGCGACAGTGTGAATTGTAGCCAATTTGATTTTGCGGTGTTGCACTGGAGTGTCTTCAAGCAGGTCCATCATGTCGATGTTCGCTGCGTCAACGTCCCATTCACCTTCGGGTACAAAACTGTCGAGTTCCGCCACCGGGTCTGGACGAGGAATGGTTTTCTTCCTTCGACCGATGGTCCGCTTTTTCTTCACTACATCCTCTTCAAATGGAGGCAGAGGTTCTCGGTCCGGATCAATCTCGACAAGTTGCTCCTCCAAGTGCCTCAAATCATCAGCAATCTGAATCAACTCCTCGATGGTTGCACCTGATGTTTTTTCCGCCAAAGCCATCATTTTGCTTTCGAGGTCTTCGAGTTGGATCGAACTTTGTGCGAAGGCCTGTTCAAACGATCCGATTTGTTGATCGATGCTCTCATCTAAATCGGTTAAAATATCGGCTGCTGTGCCATAGTCTTGCTCTTCAATTCTTCCAGTTCGTGCAACAAGATGCTCTTCTCGTTCGTGGAGGTCGAGAACGGAGGGGACCTTCAAGTCCAAATCGCGAAGTGCCGTTTTCATGTACGCTTCATGACGAGACTGAGCGCTTTTTGCCATGGCTTGTGTATCGAAATCAGGGGGTGTATAATCGTCTTCACCAATGACCGGAAGCGTGGTGTGAATGTCAATTCCACCGATTGTATCGTCGCTGTACACAACATCGAGCGCCTCAGCAATCAAGGTCGTCGCAATATCAGAAACACGCTCCCTTTGAACGCTTGGTACTGGATGTTGAGAGCGTACAGGTTCACCATTTAGGACAGCAGCAACATCGTCGCCATCCAGCAAATCTTGACCAGATCCAATGGCCAAAGCTACCAAGTCGAAATTGGCTTTGGTGGAACGCCACCCACCCCCTTGATGCAGGACGATGCTTGCAAGTTGTCCATCGTCCAGCATGAGGCTCCGCTTGAGTGCAAGTTGTCTTGCATAGAGCACCATGCTTGTTGGTTTTGGGGCATGAATACGAACAGCAGCAGCGTTCTTGACCAAATCCCATAATCTTGAAGCCGGCCAACGCTCAGCTTCAATGGTTGAACTCAATACAACATGAACGCCCATGTTGAGGGCGTAGTCAACCATGGTCCCCAGCAGGGATGCTGCTGTTGGGTGGTCAGCCATGAGGTGAGCATCATCGATCGCTAAAAGACGGGCTTGAGCGATGGCTTCCTGCCATCCTTCAGGCAGTTGGTCCAAGTGCTGAACGTCAGCAGAACCGAGCAGAAACACGTCCCCCTCTTGACGCCGAAGTATGCCTTGNGCGATGGCATGAAGCAAGTGGGAGCGACCAGTTTCATTCGGGCCTACGACAAGTAACGGATTGAGGGACACGCCAGGGGAATCAACGACGGCTTCCGCCGCTTGAGTTGCTCTGAGGTTCTCTTCAACGGTGAACCATTGCTTGAAACTCATTTGAGATTCAGGCCTTAATTTGATTGGCCAAGGTGCATCAACTGGGGCGAGGGTAGTGTGATGGTAAGCCGTGTTCACTTCGGGTGTGGCAAGGGTGTTTGGCAATTCGTGGATTGTTCTCCCACGTTGATCATCGAGGACGCTTGCCCAAACTGGACGACCATCCATTTCCATCCCTACAAAAAAGTCATCCTCATCAACTGGGTTCTGTTTCTCATCGAACCGTTCTGCTGTCCGTTCCCTCAGTGTACGAAGACGCGCCGACACAATGGAGGCAAGTGAGCCATCTTCCTCGTTGAGTTGGAGAGCTGGTTGGTGGACTTTACTCTTCTTTCCGAGGACTGCATCGGCGATGATGTCGTAGGTTGGGCGCTCGACAACACCAACTCGTTGCAATAAAGAGCCACTGCGGGAATCAGGGCTCGCTTGCTTTCCAAGCAAGCGGTTCAATCGTGATTTAGGCCGCTTTTGTGGCGCATCACTTGGGACTTCTTCAGCAGGGAGTTTGGATGTTGCTCCGACTTCAGCAAGTCCTTTTTTAGCTTGAGCAATAGCGAAGTTGAGGTCTTCATTCCGCGAGCTCATGCCTCCCCCTCCCTTTCTTTTCGCAGTCGTTCAAGATCTTCAATCTCCCAAGAGCTCAATGAATCTTCAATTGAAGGAGGAGCCTGTTCACTAGAGGCTATTTCTCGTGGCAACTGTTTCGGTTGTGCTTCAGCCTCAACCCCAGGTCGGGCAGAAAGAGGTGTTAGCGTCGTTGAAGCGTTCGTCGGTTGTATATTCTTAACAGCCTCGATTGGACTGCGCTGACTCTTGATGGAGGGGAGGTTATGCTGGCGAGTTGAGGCGGTCTGCATGGCTGCGTCGCGTAGCGATTGAGCATTGAATTTCCTTGGCTGGAATGTTTTGTCCAAGGCGGCTTCTTGCCGTGCTTCATAGGTTTCTAATTGATGCGTTAAAGCAACCGATGATCGATGTGACACGGGTGGCTTGAATTCGGGGGAGGATTCTGGGGCATGGGCGACAGCAGCCTGAGTCTGGAATTGTGAATGCCGAGTGGCTGGTGAATGCTTCTTCTTCCTTCTTCGAATTCGTTGTGGGGTTCTTGGCCCACTAGGTTTGGGGGGTTGTTTTGTGGTGAGGGTTGGCTCGGGCATCACTTGAGGCGCTCGGGCTTGTGCTTCCTCCACTTTGGATTCAACGGGGGTCGGTTGTGGTGTTGGATTCTGTTGTTCGATTTGCACTTCAACTGGTTGAACCACTTCGGCAACAACCCTAGGCTCGGTTGAAGCGGGCAATGTTGGTTCTTGTTCTTCTGCCCATGCTTGAATGTGACCCTCCAATGCAGCTGTGGCTTGTTGACGTTCCTCGCTGGTCACCGGTTCTTCACCACCGATCATTGTCATCTCGCCTGTCCCTGAAGTTTGGACGGGTGAATGCTCAATGGCGCGTTTCAATTGGTGTTCGATCCATTGTCGCTCTTCATCGGTTGGAGGGGCGCACAAGGGATGGTCCAGAAGAAGTTCAGGATCAATCAACCATTGTTCGACATCGTTTTGCTCAATCATCGAAAAGCACCGCTCTAAGCGATGACGAGGTTCAATTTCAAAGGCGTTCAAATCCACAGTGGTGAGGAGCACATGGTCATCCATTCGAACCCCGTCGACGGCGTCTCGTAGAAAGTCAATCGTGGGCCCGTCACCGTTCATTCCAGCAAGGTACTCTACGCCTTCAAGGACGACAACAGCGCGCATGTTTTCCCACAAAAAAGCGTCAATTTTAGCCCTCACATCTTGCAGGGTTGGCTGAATGGCCCGTGGATGGTTGCCTGTGCTGAGCCAGTGGCATGCAGAAACTGGCAGACCATGTTCGACGCTCAGTGAATCCACATCGTGGCGAGAAAGAACAAGCACGGGTCGCCCATGATTTGCTAGGTGGCCCGCAAGGGTGAACACTTCCGATGGGTCCAATGCATCAAGCATCAAAGCATCACCAGGGTGGATCATTTTCTCACTGCCTTGATGCCGCCCCATGTAGGCCTGACTTCGTTGTTTTATTGCTTCAGGCGCATCCACCGTGACCTCGAGTTCAGGTAACCGTTCTTCTCGTCGCCAACTGCCCTTACGCAGCGTGACGTTTGACCACCATCGTTCATCAGCGGAAGGTTCGGTGGATGCCGTTTCCAAATGCAAAAACGCATTTGAATAAAGCGTTGAAACTCGTTGGGCTTCACCAGCAGATAATTCGTGAACTGCAAGAAGCGTTTCCATTGGCATTGCATCATTTTCGATCTCCAGCAATGCCTCGAGCCCGAAAAGAAGTGCCTCAGATTCGTGCACAGCCAATACGGGGTGGCCCTCGACGAACAACACTTGGCCGACCCTTGGCATAGCGTCCTTGGGTTTTCGCTCCGTCCGGATGTAGCCTGTCGTGCTGAGGCGTGCCATATCGGAAGACAAAACCCGCAAGGCATTAGGGTCGCCACGGCGGACTTCCGTAACATCTCCCTGCGGTAATTCGGTCATCCTTTCACACCCCTTCGGGGTGTAAGCCTGCTGAAGTGTTCTTGAAGGGTCCGCTTGATTTTCCTCGCCGACAGCGGTTTGAAGCAAGAACACCTCGGGCCGACATGGACGGGACGCCTTCGAAGCAGTCGATTGCACCGCTTCAAGGATCAGAACTCGATTTGTGGTTGGCCGGGCTCGAGGATTTTGATCAAAAAAGATACTGGCACGCTCATGAAGACTGGGAGGACTTGTGGAACGCTCACAAGCGTAGGCAGGCACCACAAGCTGAAATTTTATTTGTACAGGGCATGATACAAACAGCGGCCTTGTTGCTGAATCACGAGCGTAAGAAGACCCGAGGTGTGAAGAATTTACAACTCAAAGTCAATGCAAAATTGGGTTCATGGTCTTGTGTTTGGGGCATTGATGTGGCTAGGCATGTTCAATCAATGAATGCCTTTGGTGCGGACGTGGACATCTGGTCGCTTGATGCACAGGAGTATGAACTGCCACGATGTGGGCGTGAAGTTCAAGCCTGAGCGCCTTATCCCTCTTTCATGGAGGAAGTCAATGGCTTGCCTGCGGGCATGCGTAGATTCAACGAACTTGATCTGGCCCGTCCTTTTTTCCTCCGTTTTTGCGGGACATCGAGTGCGATTGTGCTTGGCTTTTTTCTCTTGGCTTGGCTTGTGTTCTCCACCACAAATTCACCCTTGCTGGCGTTGATATCTTCGCTCCCAGCGCTACCGATTGTGTGGTGGCTTTACCAGTCCACCAGTCTCCTTCACGTTCCCTTGGCAGTCGATTTGAACCACCCATTCATGGATGGTGAACCGATGGGCAAATCAGTGGTGATGATTCAAATGACCGATGGCTCATGGATTGACTTAGGGAATGGCCGGGTTCGCCTTGCAGAGGATGATTTGCTCGATGGTTGCAATCTTGTACGGGACAATGATGACTACACCCACATTGGGCATTTCAGTCAACACCCAATGACGCACAAAGGCATCAAAAAACAGGTTGTCATTTTGAATCAAGCCCTCGCCCTTCGCGACGCGGTCAATGGTGAAGAAGACACAATCGAACAGGCGCGTCGGCGTGAACGTTTGGACACAGGCCTCTTGGAACGCTCCTGGATGGAAGAAGAAACTGAAATTGAAATCGATCCTGATGGTATCATCAGTAAATTTCGTGGTGAGTAAACCCCCCATTCAGGTGTCATACGACCCTGCCCCTTCAAAACTAAGCGCTGGGACGACCATGCGTGAATGCACCATCAAGATGGGGCCAGCGGCTCGAGCAATTGAGTGGTCCGGAGCAGGAAACCCTGCTGGGAACTTCCCTTTCCCGTCGCTTCACCACGTTGCCACTCTGGCTTTCTCACCCCGCTAATATTGGTGCATTTTACGGATTATTGATTTCCTTTGCCCTGATTTTGCCCTATAGGTTCGCAGGTGACGATGCCAGTTCGTGGCTACCAAATTGGGTGTTTCATGCCTCTTTATTGATGGTTGCATGCTTGCTGCTCGGTATGGCCTCCCTCTTGCTGATTCACTGGTCCAAGCGCTTTCCAGTGACACCTCCACGGTTTGTTCTTTACCCCATGCCATTCGTTGGCTTGGCTCTGCTGACGCTCGCTCGTACGGACATCATCCACGCCCCAGCAGTGCTCGTTTGGTGTTTGTTGCTGTTGCCAGGTCCGATGTATGTCCACCTTTCATGGGCGCCCCGATGGCGTTTGTTATGCATGCTCGAAGACGGAAAAGATCCTTTCATTGGCATGGAGTCGAAAGAGACTGAACCTCTCGAAGATGCAGCGACCCTTGCTGGGGATGATGAGGACTTACTCTCGGTTGTTGAAGAATATGCTGAGGAATGACTCAGATCAGACCAAGGGTTGGTCCAACTTTTTCGAACAAACGAAGGACTTCATCTAAGTCATCTCGAGAAAGACCAGCAGACATTTGTGTTCGGATTCGAGCTTTATCGCGAGCCACCATCGGAAACACAATCGCTCCAGCCATTACCCCTTCTTCGCCGAGTGCTCTAGTCATGGCTTTTGCAACACTTGAATCTCCACACATCACCGGTATGATTGGCGTGACAGAGGCGCCAGTATCGAAGCCAAGCGATTGCAATTCCTTTCTGAAATAATTGGTGTTTTCCCACAATTTGGCATGGTGTTCGGGTTCCTCCATCAAAACCTCGACAGCGGCTTTCTGTGCGGCCGCAACGCCAGGCGGTTGTGAACCGGAAAGCAACCATGACCTCGAGTGATTCAACGCATGGTTCCGGGTCATCTCCGTACCTGCAAGTATGCCGCCTTGGACGCCAAGGGCCTTTGAGAATGAACCCGTTTCAAAATCAACTTTTCCCTGAAGATTGAATTGAGCAACAATGCCTGCTCCTTTTTCGCCAAGCACCCCTTCTCCATGGCAATCATCAACGTATACCATAGCCCCGTATTCCTCTGCTAAGGCCGTGACTTCATCAAGTGGAGCAATGTCTCCATCCATCGAAAACACACCATCGGTGATGATCAACTTCCTTTTTGCATCGTCGTGTGCCTTCAAAACGGCCTCAAGTTCTCCCATGTCGTTGTGTGCATACACACCTCGACTGGCCTTAGTTAGGCGAACTCCATCGATGATCGACCCGTGATTCAATTCATCACTGATAATCACATCTTGAGGTCCGGTGACAAGCGTAGGAATCAGTCCTACGTTGACCGTGTAACCTGCGGAATAAATCAACGAAGCTTCAACACCCTTGAATTCCGCAACTTTTCGTTCCGCTTCAAGGTGGATGTCCATGGTACCAGCAATTGCACGGACGCTCCCGCTGCCTGCACCGTATTTTTCTGTGGCCTCAAGCATGGCTTGCTTGACCTTAGGATGAGTTGTGAGGTTGAGGTAATTGTTTGCAGAAAGCATGATTGTTGGTTTTCCATCCATGCGACATCGGGGCTGATTTGGACTTTCCAATGTTGGTGGCTCCCACAAGAGGGATTTGTCTGACAGTTCATCATAACGGGCTTTCATCCAAGACATATCACCGGGCATAGCATCGCCTCCATGGCAAGCGAACGAATCCAGATTGAAGTTCCTTTGGGAGGAACCTTCTCGACCCGTATGTTCGAACCATGCACCTCAAAAGGGAGGCGTCCGTCCCGTGGCCATGGAGTTGAGCGGAAAGGTCAGCAGCGGTCTGGGCAGGGCGCATGTGTTCATGGCTCAACCGCACTACCAAGAGCAGTTCCGGGCTCTTCTCGGAAAAACAGCATGGCCGGGTACGCTCAATGTCACCGTTGATGGCACGGATTTAATCAACTACATTGCCTTAAGAAAAAAGTCAGGCATCGACACCTTGGACGCATCGACAGATGACCGTAACGCTGCTGAGAAGGTCCCAGTTGGGTCCTTTGAAGCTCACAGAATTCGTGGTTTTCTCAGGGATGGTGTTTCCTTTGGAGGCGCTACGGCATTCAAAGCCGAATTCAAAACTCAGTCTGGAACGATTCCGTGTGCATTGCTGATCCCCGACTTAACCCGACACATCGATGTCGTTGAGGTCATTGCTGGAGCATGTTTGCGTGAAAAATTCAACCTCGAAGACGATGCATTGGTCCAAATAAAATTGGATTGACATTCAGCGATGACGAACGATAGGAAGTTCGCCTAACCTCGCCCACTCGTTCAAGAGCAGGCTCTTTTGTTCATGGCGGGCAGCTTCTCGCCACCGCTTTCTCATCGTTCGCTCGACAGCTGGTCCAGCAGGAGGTGCTGAGAAACATTGCACATCAAGAGGTGTAGCATCAAGCGGTAACTCATCCCAGTGCACGCCCCACAAGATCAACCAATCCGGTGGCGCCACTCCAAAGTCTGCAGGTGTATCTGCATCCTCAAGTGCAGCCTTCACATCTGCTGGGTCGATTTCTCCGATGCACATTCTGTGCAGAGCCATTGCAGTGCGTCGTACCTGATTCCAAAGAAACGCTTCGCCAACAATTTCGAATCCTACCACCCGCTGGTCAACCACCCACGGGGTGCATGAATAGATCGTTCTCATGGGGTTCTTTCCTTCCTCAAGCCGAGCAAAATTCGTCGCATCATAGGTCCCTTCAAACATCTTTAACCAGTCAGTGAACACGTCACCGGGGTGGGTCCAAAACTCAATGCACTCAAGCCGGTAACGGTAAACACGGTGAACGGCCATCCGAGGATTCCATGATTCATCGATTTCCTTGACATCGAGAAATGCGATGTCTTTTGGAAGCCTGTCATCGAGTGCTCGCACCATTTTGCGGGGGGTTAATGCTTGCCATAATTCCCTTTTTATTCGAACTACGCCGCCGTTCAATCTCACATGAACACCAGCATCGGTCCTGCTCGAAAGCACAAGGTTGTGTTCTTCCTCCTCAGGGTCGAGCCATTTCAGACTCCGAAACACCCGGATGAGTTCGCCTTGTACTGTTTTGACATCCGGTTGGATCTGACTGCCATGATAAGCATCGCCAAGGTAGCCAATTCGGAAGGCAAGGCGAACGGTTGTGCCGTCCGCCATCTGCTCACCTCAAGCGTCTTCAGAGAGCATTTCAACGGCTTCTTCTGGAGAATAGCCGAGTCCACCAATGGCCCAAATCAGGGCTTGCTTAAGCCATGGTTGTACCATTGGGTTCTTTTTGGTTGGATCCATCACTTCAATAGCATCGACGATGTTTCGACTTGCATTGAACAAGACTTCATCGGTTGGGATGTCATTAAGTTCGAGCTTCTTTGCNTACCGTTGGAATTCTTTGACAGCAACAGGTATGCGTCGGCATTCAAGGGCAAAGGTGGCGAAATCNGCGATGTANTCTTCGTTTTCCTCGTCGAGTTGCATTGCTTTTTTGTACGCCATCATGATTTTCCCACCGGGGATAATGTCGTCCTGGGCTTCCATGTTCTTCATGTTGGCAAATTCTGCATACATATGGTGAACTTGTGCATTTGTCTTATTGGATGACATTTTTGCGTCAAGGTCAGCAATGGCACCATCGAGGTCGCCATTACGAAGCATTTCAATCGGTGCTTGGAGAAGTTCATCATCGCTCATGGTTATCGCCTGTTTGGTTCGGGTATGTTAGGGCTTTTGAATCACTCGTTTGAGCGTTTTCGATTCAATCCTTGGATGTGCTTTCAGAAATGGTTTTCTTCAAATCACTGAGAAGATGAGATTGGCTGTTTTTCTTGTGCATTTCATTCAACAACCCCTTTGCTTTCTCCCACTTTCGGATGTTGTACATGCAATGCTTTGGATCTGGTCGTACGGTACGGATGGTTCGTTGGTAGGTCATGATGCCGATGAATGTTCGAATGAGGCCCTTCCCGGCTTTTTCGACCTTCGAATCGTTCTCCTCTTCGTGGGTTCCGGGAATGGTGTGCTTGACGACAGGAGTGTTGCTTTCCTCAACAATACCTACGCCGGAATCGGTCAATACCGAAACGGTAGCAAATCCAAGCAGGGTCCCGGTTGGGGAGCGAGCAACCACAACTTCCGAGATGCGATCGAAAAGAATCCGGCGATGGGAGCGTGAAAGCAAAAAGCTGTGCTCAAAGATGATCGCGTCGCTCGTGATGGCGTAATGGAAACTGCGTTGGTAGTAGTAAACTAAAGCCATGTAAACGGCGACAAATCCACCACCAAAGACGATGAAGTTGTAATCGGGTAGGTATCCGTTGTTGTTGTCGTTCAATAGCCCGGTCATGGCGATGATATCATCCAACAGGACAAGGGTTGGTGCAAGGGAGACAATCAGGAGGCCAAGGGTTACCCATCGCCCTGATGTCGAGACGTTCATCAACCGGTTCATCCATGTGATGAACAACATAACCCCTGTCAAACCAGCGGCGCCGCTTGAGAAAAAGATGGTAGCAAGTAAGCCAACAAAGAAACTCTCATTGTCCTTCCCAGGTTCAAATTCAAAAATCAAGTGGATGGCGAGCACCAGGAGGCCTAGCATGTACAAGTTGAGAAATGCAAAGGTGCTTGGTCGCTTTGTAAGCAAGACTTCTTCACCGGCAATCAAGCGGAATTTCTTCGCTAGTTTCTCTTGTTCTGCTGCCATTTTCGCCGCCTGAGATACCTTTGGATCAACAACCGTTTCATCTTCGGGGGTGGCCTCGGCTTCTGTGGATTCTTCGCTCATGGCAATCGCTCCATTGGTTTGTGGCGCAGACAACCCAAATAAGTCCTTCCACGGTTGCGTCGGGAATGCATGGCCTCTAGGCTGTTTCTCTTCGATCGAAGTTCAGTGCAAAAAGCCCCACGAATGTTCAGCATTGCCTCGCGCCCATGCATAATCAGTTTCCTTACGAACGCCATGTTCGTCCATGATCCTTAATCGCTCGAGTTTCAGAGGGTATTCGTTGTAGGTGAGGTGAGAGGTCATGCCCCCACGGGTTGGTTGATTGAAGGTCCAATGGGCGCGCTCAATTGCTTGAACCGTGAGTTCCATCGTTGTTCTCCCGTTCCACATTTTGATGTTGAATTTAGGCAAGGGTGCCCCCGGGTGGTGGGCATGCTTCCCTTCCCGCATTTCCGAACCCAGTTTTTCAATTGTGATTCGATTGAACTTTTCACTCCGCTTGTGCTTCCCATCGTGGAAAAGACCGCCTTGGGAAAGTCCTAAATGACCGAAATCCCTTCGTTTCCACGGACGATTGTCCCTTGCCGTGACAGTAAATGAGAGATGAGGCATGAACCAGTCAATGTAGGACCCATCATCCAGATGAAGAACACCCCAATACCATGGGACTGAAGGGGCTTGGACACTTACCTTTTGGAAGTAAGCAGTGCCATTGACGACTTCATCATCGAGTGTTCCTGAAGCCTTGGTGCCATGCAAACGTAGGATGTCATACCCCATGTTTCCAGCATAGGTCGCCGTTGCCTCCCTGGCTGTGGACATTGCTCCGTTCCATGGGGTCATCTTGAGGCGCATTTCCTTAGGCACATTTGGATGGCTGGCGTCCTCATCAGTCGTTAGGTTGACCCAAAATTCACTCAAATCACTCTTCAGTCCCATGCTAAGGTCTTCCTCCAAAAGGGGCACGACGGCACCGCCTCCCTTGCCCGAATTAGGATCGTTGGATGGCCACTCTGGGTGTGAATCTGGCATGGCAACAATACGGCAAATCCGTTTGATCACCGGCTCATGCATTTGGGTTCCATCGAACCACCATGCGCAAACCATGCCATCGAGGGCCATGCCGTGGTGCTCGTCGAATCCTGGACGGCCTTGAGGGGTCCACTGCGTACCACTCACCTCGACAACCGGATTGTCTTTGGTCGACCACAGCACCATCAATTGGCGACCACTCGGTTTCCCATCAGGATCTTCGAGCATCACTAACCACCACCACCAATCCCAAGTGAGGTGGTGAAGAGGTGGCCTATTTTGTAGGGTCCACATCCCTGACAGGTCACCAGCAAAAGCCGTCATTTCATCGCTCATTCAATCTCCTTCCCTTTGAAAATAGCGCCACCAATAAACCACAAGACTGCGCCTTGGATTAACAAAACAACCGTGGCAATAATCGATGAAACCAAGCCAGTCGAGCCTACACCTGGTCTCGAATAGAAGAAATCAAGCGCAAGCGCACTGGTCTGAATTGATCCAAAGTCGTCGTTGAATGAGGTGCCTTGCAAGAGGAACAAGTCCATGTTCGGCCATACGAGCATGGCTGCAGAATCAACGATCATCAAGGCCCAACCAATCACGGAAAACCGCAAAATCGACGCATCAGGGGCGCCCATTGACAAAAGGCACATCCCAAGTTCCCATGCTGCAAATGGAATGGCGAGAACGATTCCATATCGCCACATGACTCCCAATGCACAGAACAGCATACCATAGACGAGTGATGCAATCATTGTTGCGAAAACGATAGCAAGCCAAACGCCAAGGTCTGCAAATCTAAAGAAACCTTCACTTGGACCCATGAAGCCAGAAATGACTGCAAAGAGGAGACCAATGCTGATGAAGTACGGCCAAACAATTCCAAGATAGCCAAGAATTCGATAAAGGAACACTTCGGTTCGAGCAATTGGCTTCGCCAGCATGAAGTGCATCGTTCCCGCCGTCATCTCGTCGCGAATCAATCCAGTGGCCAAGAACAATGGACAAAACAAACCGAGTAAGAGCACGAATCCCATTTTGCCCATGCCGAGCACAAAAGCCATGTGTGTTGCTTCCAGTGCGTAGGCTGCATCATCAGGATCCTCGTCCACATTGATGTCTGGATTTGCACTCCATTCTCCGTTGAATCGGTTTTGGATGAGTAAAACATCGCACTCAATGTCGTTGTCATTTGTGTCTTTTCGTGATGATGTGCCATCGTAATTGTAACAATCACCATCGTCATCGAATCCTGTGGATTGATAATTTGAGGTTCCGTCAAAGACAATATCGAAGCCATCTTCATCGATGTAATTTGATGCGGGCTCTGGGGCGATGGGTGGGTCAAGAAGGCCGGGGTGAGAATTGGCCATGTAAGGGTCAGTGCCCCATTTCAGTTCCTGCCCCGTTGGATACCCATCATTGTCGAGGTCCAAGCTGTCACCGTCATTATCCACCGATTCAAAACCTGTTGCCATCACGTCGATGTAGATCAGCATCACGAGTGAAATAGCAACAAGGCCAACGCCAAGAACGACCCAAGTTGAAGTTTTAGTCCGGTATTGCCGCATCGTGAATTCTGTGATGGCAGCCGCCTTCCTGTCGAGGGCGCGATAAATCGTGTTGGGCTTCGCTTCCATCACAATGTCCCTCCACTGGTCAGGTAGCCAAGAATCGATGCTAGGTCATCATCCGGATTATCGATGCTGTGAATTCGATGATTGTTGTCAACGATGACGGAAGGGAGTTTTGCATGAATCGCACCCAAGTTATGAGTTTGAATCGAGAGGTTGTTTTTGGTTGGGAATGAAATGCCTGAAACATCATCTAAATCGATGACATCTTTTGCCAATGCTTTGGCGTCGTCTGCTTCAATGGTGATGCGGTGAGGGATTTGATCGAGTTTTTCACGTATAGCGTGAAGGTTACCAAGTGCCAAAAGTCGTCCATTGTGCAGGATGATGATTTGCTCTGTGATTCGTTCAATTTCTTGGAGGATGTGACTGCTGACGATGATGGTTCGTCCCATTCGTCCCAATTCACGAATGACATTCATGATTGTTGTTCTGGCCAGAGGGTCGCATCCTTGGAGTGGTTCATCCAAAATAATCAGTTCTGGATCGTTGACTAATGCGTGAGCTATTTTTGCTCGCTGCCTCATCCCCTTGGAGTATTGCCCAATTTTTTTGTGTGCAACATCAGCAAGTCCAACGAATTTCAACACTCTGTCAGCCTCAACCATCGCTTCTGCCCGGGTCAGGCCGTTGAGCCTCGCAAAAGTGGACACGAATTGATGGGCAGTCATCCAGTCGTACATTTTTTCATGTTCAGGTACAAATCCAACTCTAGCATAAGGTGCAGGATTTTTCCAGGGGTCAGTACCAAACAAGCGAATCTTACCTTGGCTTGGTTTGAGTTTGCCCATGAGCAATTTGAACATGGTCGATTTCCCTGCCCCGTTCATCCCAAGCACGCCTGTGACGCCGCCATTGAGGGCGAGTGTGATGTTTGAGAGTGCGAAGATTCGTCCGTATGATTTCGAAACACCCTCCAGCAAAACAGCCGGTGCCGACGTGTCTGGACGCCAAGGCTCAGTTTGACCCTTCCCTTCTTGGTCAAAATCCGGCATCATTCTCGAGTCACCTCCATCGATGATACCCGCGCACTCAGAGTGTAGAGGGCTATGGCATTCATTGCGATTACGGATGCAAACGACCACGTCCAAGAATATTGGTCGTAGGTCGGCTGGGTCCCAATCAGCGTTTGACCGACATGTGCCATGCAATCATAGGGAGAGAGCAGGTAGAGTATCTCACGGTCGAACAATGTGGAAACCAAAACCGCTAGCACTTTTGTTCCTAAGACGATTGATAGAAGCCCAATACCTGGGAAAAATTTGCCTTTAGAAACGCTTGACAAGGCTAGGCCTATGCTGGTGTAGGTAAACACGAGCATCACGCCGGAAAGGAAGGCTGCAAGAAATAACGGGAAGGTGTCCATAATCCAAGCCCAGCCACGACCAAGTGCGATGATTTCTGCGAAGTAATACAATGTCAAACTAAGGAGCACGATAATGGATTGAATGACGGCTACTGAAATGAATTTCATTCCGATGTAATCGAATCGTGTGATCGGGCGAGAAAAGTAAAGCGCCGAGGTGCCATGTTGCCTGTCTTCAGAAATGACGCTACCGACCAATAATGCGGCAATGATTGGGTAATAGAGGACATTCCGTGGGAAGAAACCAAGCACATGGCCGTACAAATTATCCCTGCTGACACCCCAAAGTTGGTGCAGTGTGCTTTCACCAATAAGCCCTGAGATGAGCGTCAATCCCGCATTGCTTAACGATGCTATGAACACGACCAGAATGAATAGGCGCGTTGGCATACCCCATGGTCGGTGTCCCTTTTTGAAAATTCCAAGCAGGTGATGGCGCAATATCGCCCAATTCCTCATCCATCGAGGGTTGAGTTCCCCATTCCATGGTTTGTATTCTTGCGAGAAGATCTCGCCTCCAGCTTTCGGCGTGTTGGCCACAGGAGCGCTAAGATCTTCGTCGCCTGCGGTCGACCCCCAGGCTGCATCCATCCGTCCTTGTCCCGTGACCGGGGCAGCCGCATCGAATTGGACCGGAGGTGCTTCTTGCACCGAGGGTGGCTCTTCAGTCAAGCTCCGCCACCTCCCATATGAGCAGGTGCGTCCACCTTTCGGGCAAGAGCAGGTGTGGCGAGCAAGTCTTCGCTTGATTTCACATCATAACCGAGGTTTTCCATAATGACCAGAAAGAGGTCTTCAAGTGATGCTTCATATTCGTGCATTCGTCGAACTTGGGCGCCCGTTCGAGCAGCACATCGAAGGATCCGCGTCGATGTGTCCTCCCCGGTATGAGCGACACGCATAACCCGACCTTCACGCCGAACCGCGAGTCCGTCTGCAAACAGGGCTTGTTCGAGGCGAGTTGCTCCACCCCACACATGGATCTCGATTTCCCGATCGATGGCTTTGAGATCTTCAATGGCGCCTTGGGCGGCAAGTTTTCCCTTGTGAAGAAGGACAATATTGTCACACACTCGCTCCACGTCATCCATCAAATGGGATGCCATCAACACCGAGCGGTTTCCTGATTGAACGGTAGTTGTGAGGGTTTGGATCATGAATTCTCTGGCCTTTGCATCCAAACCGTTGGAGGGTTCATCAGCGATGATTAATTCTGGGTCATGAATGAGTGCGCACGCTAATTTTGTAGCTTGCTTCATCCCGGTGGAAAAACTTCCAATGTTACGGTACCTTTGTTCCCCAATGCCGACGTATTGCAATGATTCGTGAGCGCGTGCGAGGGCGATGGTCGGATTCATACCTAACAATTCACCAGAGTATCGTACTTGGTGGATCGCATCCATGTCCGGGTTGAGTGCGTCATACTCAGGCATGTAGCCGATTCGTGCTCGGATCGCATCGCCTTCTGTACGAATATTATGGCCGAGGACGGTCCCTTCGCCTTCTGTTGCTTGAATCAAGCCAAGGATGGTTTTTAGGAAGGTCGATTTTCCAGCCCCGTTCGGCCCTAAAAGACCAGTAGCGCCCTTTTTGACTGCCAAATTCAGATTATCCAGGGCCACATGTGGACCGTACGATTTAGTGAGGTTTGCCGTTTTAATGATCAATTCGTCCACAGCAAACACCCCCGTCATCAAAAACGACATAAGCGACGGACCTTCAATGCTACCACGTTTTGAGGACGGATGAAGTGGATGACTAGGCTATGCCGCCACGGGTTTTCACAGCAATACCTTTCTTGAATCCTTGGAATTCATCTGCAGTGCTGTTCGCAAGCCCATGTCCGATGAGGTCGCCTTTCTGATTGACGATAAGGCAAGTTTGTGCCGGCCGAATCCACGGGTCTACTGCCATGACAAAGCCATGGAACACATTGCGGCCTTGGCGCACAAATGGTTCAGCATCATCATCCACAACCACCCATGCTGGACCTGCACCAACTGTGGTATCATCAACAGTGGTATCGAATCCAGTGGGTGGCTTTCGTGTCCTTAAACGATGAAGCGCGACTGCACCAGCATCCGTTAGAGAAAGGCCGCCGTCTCCCAGCCGAGGACTCGCTATGTGCTCCCCATTGGGCGTTATTGCGTTTTTTACTCGACCTTGGCGGTTGACAACAAAGGTAGCTTCTTTCAATAATTCGATTGCAGCTTGGTGTTCAACGTTGAGCAGAACGGATAATTTGTCGGACACTAAGCGCCGATACACATTCAACTTCGCATTCTCCCTTCGCTCCTTGTCGATTGGTGTTCCACTTGCTGTTTGGTCGTCATCGCCGTTTAGAATTCCGGCGTTGTGGAGAGCGGTCATACAACGCCCTTGGATCCCGTCACCAAGCATATCGACGGTGACAATCCTACGTTCTGCAAGCCCCAATCGGGTTAATTCCCTTCTGATCCACGGAAGGTTTGGTCTTCGCTTCCAAAGCCAATCAGGTCCATCGATGTGCGCAAATGGGTTGAGATCTTCAAGTGAGTACGGAATGAGGCCGACTGGAGTGAGAATCAACACCTCAAGGCCGGGAGCATGGTGTGTCAATCGCACCATGATGTCGCTGAGGCGTTCACGCCAAGGTCCGGGTGAGCCGTGCATAATGAGGACGGAATCTTCACCGCGCCCTTGGATGGCTGAGGGTTTCCAGTGGTCGAGCAATTGTCGGCGTGCTGCGACAACTTGGGGGCGGACAAATGTGTCCTCACCGCCCCAAGGTTCTCCACCTTTACGAGGGGTTTCTTGAGCATGAACAAGCCAACTCCATCCTTCCTCGAAGGCCCCAGCTTCGGGCCCGCGCTCCCTGCCTGCGTCTCGATCGTTGAGAATGAGGTCGTCCAGCATTTTCATTTTCATCATGGCCTGCTGGGGGCGGGTTGAAAGCCACAAAAAAGCCTCTCGTAATGCAGGGTGTTGATGGCTACGACGTTCGACAAGCCGCCAAAGAGTCCCGTCCCGAATCGCCTGTTTACAGCGGTTGAGTTCATTGAGTGTCATTTCTAAATTGTACCTTGCCAGCATCTCTGTTCGGTCTTCCTTTGACATTTCTTTGACTTGGCTGGGGGTCACCGAGGCCACACAAGGCATCAACATGGGCCAATCGACCATCGATTCGATTTTTTCTGTGCCCCAAGGTGTGAGAAGCCTTCCATCTCGAGCGAACAGTGCGTATGCTGCGGAATCGAATANATCGGCTCCCAGTGCGATGGACATTGGGAAGAGCATCGGGTGACCACATCCAAACATGTGGACTGGTCGTTGTGAAGGCAAGTATGGAAGGGTTGCCAGCATGATTTTNGCATAGTCTTTGTATCGGTGCTGTTCCATGACNGGTACAATGCCGCCGATTGGATGGATGGCAAAGTCGTGCTTTGCCATGCCCTGAGCAGATTTGGAACGCAACGCTCTGAACAGACCACCTTGGATTGGACCGTTGAGCATCGTGTCTCCTGCTGCATTGACGCTGACCTCAGCACGATTGAGCGTTTCTACAACACAAGCATCCACCTGATCAAAGGTCATGTCAGGTCTGGAAAACACATCCAGCATGGTGGCGACATCGACTCCAATTGACCGCTGGAAATTCACAATTTCTTCAACGCCTACTTCGACATCACCGTAAATGTAGGATTGGAAGGTGCCTGAGTCTGTCATGACCATTCCGGGGAAATTGAGGAGAGCATGGACGCCATCTTTTGTTGCTTTTTCTTTGAGTTCTTCATGCTTCCAAATGATGTATGAATTTGTGATTAGTGCGCCAATCCCGTAGCGGTCCCACATTTCTCTTGGCTCGATGGTTCGTATGTTTGGGTTGATGACTGGAAGCAGCGCAGGAGTCTCAAGAACACCGTGGCTTGTGTGGAGCCGTCCAAGTCTTGCCCGGCCGTCTCGCCCAGTGATCTCGAACAGTCCTTGGTCTTGCTCTCTACATGGTTTTGGGTCTTCGCGATGCCCCTCGTTCCATGCGCCCATGTTTTCCCCCAGGGCCGCGTGTCCTTCAACCCATCCGTTCGTTCCTGAATCCCAGATGCTTCAAACAAATTCGACTGCACCATGTGCGAGAATAAATTCTCGGCCAAGTTCGTCGAATGTCTCAAGCAAGGCCTTGTCAAACCGAACACGTTGTACTTCCTCATCGGATTCAAGGTCNGTTTTTACGCCCTCAAGCGTCCCTGGCGCAGCCCCACATGAGAGGCATGCACCGGTCAAATCCAAGACCAAATCAAGCCGTTCACCTTCCCTTGGGGCCCAATCGATTTTTGTTACTGCAATCCCTCCACCGTGGCCGTCGAGAGCGGCTCGTACATCACCCAAACGAGCAAGCAATGCTGGAACCATATCTTGGGTGTGGATGAGCGTCAGAAGCGATGCATCCCGCAATCGTTGTTCCTCCTCAGGGTCAACAGTTTCTGCGATTCGCCGAGCGGCCTCTGCTGACATGGCAGCTTTCGCTTCAGCAGCGTAGGTCGCAACGAGGTCGTCTTCCTCCACATACAGCGGTTCGCCTGCCACCATTTCAAGGCTCGGATTTCNTATCGGGACGAGTTGCTTGGCCAAATTCGCAACTCAAGCCGAAGGGCCAATCGTGTTTCAAACGGTATGCTGTAGTCCTAAGCGTTGAAGATCCGAGTCTTAACACGGGGGTTTTTTTTGGTAAGGCCTTGGTGAAAAGAAATTGAACCAATTCAGGGGCGGAAGAATGCCAACTGGAATGCGGATAGGATGGCATTGACTTTCTTTCGGAGAGCACCGGGTCAAATTGAAAAAACCCGAGAAGACATGCAAAGAGGAATAGAACCAGTAAAACCCCTTTTTTTAGTTTCGTGAACGGTACTACAGCACTTGATAAGGGAGAGGCGTGAGGGGGTAACGGGTGTGGCAATGAGCGAAGAGATGTTGCGCGTTGAAAATCTTCATGTGAGCGTCGAAGGAACTTCGATNATCAAGGGGCTTAATCTGACCATCCATCGAGGCGAAATCCATGTCATCATGGGTCGGAACGGAGCCGGTAAATCCACCCTCGCAAACGTCGTTATGGGCCATCCAGCCTACGAAATCACCCAGGGGACAATCCACTTTCAGGGCCAACCATTGGAAGAATTAGCAGTCTTTGAACGGGCTAGAGCGGGTATGTTCCTCTCGTTCCAATACCCTGCAGTCATACCTGGTGTCCAAGTTGGAACCTTCCTGAAGAAGTCGGTCGCCTCCGTTCGAGACGATCCTCCGAAGGGCCGTGCTTTCCGAAAAGAACTCAACGGAGCAATGGCGGAATTGGAAATGGACAAAACTTTCCTCTCCCGCTATGTAAACGACGGCTTCAGCGGTGGTGAGAAAAAGCGTTTAGAAATTTTACAAATGCTGCTCCTCAAGCCAAATTTAGCCTTGCTAGACGAAACTGATTCCGGCCTCGATATTGATGCTTTGCGTATTGTTGCGAAAGGCATCAACAAAGTTGCGCCTGAAGCAGGTTGCCTCATTATCACTCACTACCAACGGTTACTGGACCATGTGAAGCCTCATTTTGTTCACGCAATGATTGATGGCGCAATTGTCAAAACAGGTGGGCCTGAATTGGCGTTAGAACTTGAAGAGCGGGGCTATGATTGGCTCGACGTTGCAGCATGAGGTGAGATGATGAGTGAGGAAGCATTCGAAGCAGTTGGCGATTATCGCTATGGATTCCACGACCCCGAAAACGCTACGATTCGGTTCGATAAGGGCCTCTCGGAACAGGTTGTCCGTGACATTTCGGCATTGAAAAATGAGCCTGAATGGATGACTGACCTCAGGGTCAAAGCATACCGTCATTTTGAGGCCCGTGCAATGCCAGATTGGGGCAATTGCAACCTGCTTGAGTCAATCAACTTCGAGAACGTCACCTACTTCCTTCGCTCTTCAGACCAAACTGAAAAGAATTGGGACGACGTACCTGACGACATCAAGAACACATTCGATCGCTTAGGCATCCCCGAAGCGGAGCAAAAGTGGCTTGGTGGCGTGACTGCTCAATATGAATCAGAAGCAGTCTACCATTCAATCCGTGAAGATCTAGAGGAGCAGGGTGTCATTTTCCTCGATATGGACACTGGATTGAAAACTCATCCTGAATTGGTGAAGAAATTCTTCGGCACCGTCGTCCCTCACAGCGATAATAAATTCTCAGCGCTCAACACGGCCGTTTGGTCAGGCGGTTCGTTTATCTATGTTCCAAAAGGGGTCCATGTCGAAATGCCAGTTCAGGCCTACTTCCGAATCAATGCGAAAAACATGGGGCAATTCGAACGCACGCTCATCATCGCAGATGAGGGCAGCTCCATTCACTATGTAGAAGGCTGCACCGCTCCAAGTTATTCCACAGATTCACTCCATTCGGCAGTTGTTGAACTGATTGCTATGGAAGGCGCCAAGATTCGATACTCGACGGTTCAAAACTGGTCTAACAACGTCTACAACCTCGTCACAAAGCGAGGCGTTGCCCACAAGAACGCAACCGTCGAATGGGTCGACGGTAACATCGGCTCGAAATTAACCATGAAGTACCCATCCGTTCTCCTCAAAGGCGAAGGTGCTCATGCAGAGGTGATTTCGGTGGCTTATGCAGGTGACGGACAACACCAAGATGCAGGTGCTAAAGTGCACCATTTGGCACCCAACACAACCTCTAACATCCTCTCAAAATCGATTTCCAAGAACGGCGGGCGCTCCTCTTATCGTGGAATGCTCCAGGTGATGCCAAAAGCCTCTGGATGCCGATCAAAAGTTGTTTGTGATGCTCTCATTTTGGATGAATCCTCTCGCTCCGACACCTACCCAACAATGGAGATAGGGAATTCAACAGCTGACCTCGAACATGAAGCAAGCGTTTCCAAGGTTTCTGGGGATCAATTGTTCTACCTCATGAGTCGTGGATTTACTGAAGAAGAAGCAATGGGCTTGATCGTAAACGGCTTCTTTGAACCTTTCACACGAGAGTTGCCAATGGAATATGCAGTTGAACTCAACAAGCTCTTGGAATTGGAGATGGAGGGGTCCATTGGATGAGTTACCAACAAATGGCAGTCCCTCCGCGTTCGGCTCATTTGTGGCGGTATACTCCTTGGCCCCGAATCCACCCAACGAAAGTTGAGGAGCTCCCTGAAGCAGATGGGATTGCGTTCACAGTCGAAGGACATGATGAAGCATCCTTCACCCGCGATGACACTTCGGCAGACATTGCACGCGTCTTCCTCAAAGAACTCAGAGGTTCTTCACAACGGTTGACCATTCACGGCACCGGGGAAACGGTTCATGTTCATGCAAGAGCCTCTGGCCACATTGCAGTTGGGCATCTTGACCTCACTGTCAAAGGCGATGCGACCGTTGTGGTTCATCTGACTGGTGAATCTGGATGGTGTGGTCTTCACATTACGGGCACCGTGCATCCAAATGCAAACCTTGGTTTCGGGTTCATCAACGAACTCGATTCAAACACCAAACTTTTGCGATGCGATGACTGGGTGGTTGAACGGGATGCTTCGTTTGAAAGCGCCACCCTCTCGGTTGGTGGCTTCAACTGCAAATCCGATTTACGCACCACCCTCAACGGCACTGGCTCATCAATACGCCAAGCCGTGACCGCCCATGGTCAAGGGGCTCGGCATGACGATCACCACATCGAAATCCACCACCTCCATGGACATACTGACTCTGATTTGGTGACCAATGCTGCTTGCTCCGGAAGCAGCCATTTCATCGCCACGGGTTTGTTAACCATTGCAGAAGGTGCCGATGGTTCAGATGCCGGGCAGGTGTTCAGGAATCTCTTGCTCTCGGAAAAAGCCCGAGCGGAAGCAATTCCCGAGCTCGAAGTATTAGCCGACGATGTCTCCGCCGCCCACGGGGCTGCCAGTGCCCCCATCGATCCTTCTCAACTGCATTACCTGATGTCTCGGGGTCTCAGTCCAGAAGAATCAGAATCAATGATTGTCAACGGATTCCTTATTGATGCATTTTCAAATCTCAACAATGATGCCTTAACCGAACAAGTACGTACACGCTTGACGGTGCATCTTGAATGTGAACTCAAGCGGTGATTGCATGGCTTTGCGGGACGACTTTCCAATTCTTCAACGTCAGGTCCATGGCCATCCCTTGGTCTACCTTGATAATGCTGCAACCACTCAAAAACCTCAAGTTGTCATCGATGCGATGAACGATTACTACACTCAATCAAACGCCAATGTCCACAGGGCTGTGCACACCTTGGCTGGCGAAGCAACCGATGGCTACGAAGGCTGCCGTACGAGACTCAAGACGTGGTTCAACGCTGAGCGTGCCATTCTCACAAGCGGGACAACAGAGGCCATCAACCTGGTTGCGCATGCATGGGGTCGGGCCAAACTCACCAAAGGCGATGCAATCGTATTGACGGAAATGGAACATCACTCAGACATCGTGCCGTGGCAAATGTTAGCAGAAGAACGAGGCGTGGAGATTCGATATGTTCCCGTGTTGGATGATTATTCATTGGATATGGAGGTCTACGAAGCATCGCTTGAAGGGGCGAAATTGGTCTGTGTGGTCCATACCTCGAACGTCTTAGGGGTCCGAAATCCACTCGAAAAAATCATCCAACTCGCTCACGATGTCGGAGCCAAGGTGCTCATCGATGCCGCTCAAGGTGTCCCTCATGATCGCATTGATTTTGCGGCATTTGGCCCTGATTTTATGGCCTTTTCTGCGCACAAAATGTGTGGGCCTACCGGAATTGGCGCTCTTTTGGTCCAACCCGATGTCTTCGAAGAAATGGAACCGTTCATGGGTGGCGGTGATATGATTCAGACGGTGACCACCGAGGGGTCAACCTACCAAACGAATGAACATAAGTTCGAAGCAGGAACGCCCAGAATCGCAGAAGCGATTGGTTGGGATGCAGCGTTTGGATGGATGGAACAATTAGATCTTGAGCAAGAACACAAGCGTCTCCTCGAAATAGCGAGGTACACGGCCAAGGAATTACGCTCACTTGGTATGACTGTGTATGGTCGCCATGATGATCAGGACAGTGCGGTCGTTTCCTTTTTGCACCCCTCGCTTCACAGTGAAGACCTTGCACATCTCCTTGATGCAGTAGGATTCGCAGTTCGAACGGGGCACCACTGCGCTCAACCACTTTTGAATCGGCTTGGGATCTCAAGCACCGTACGAGCATCGTTTTATTTTTACAACACCATGGATGAAGCGAAATCCTTTGTTGCTCAGGTCAAGAAAATTTTGGAGCGATTTGCATGACCTACCCTACCCAACTGGTTGAGTTGATCGAAGAATTCCAAGACATTGAAGATCAGATGGAAAGGCTGGAAATGGTCTTTGAAATGGCGGACGAAGTCGTTGTGCTCCCCACTGAGTCTTGGAGCGACAAAACCCGAATCGTCGGTTGTCAATCTGAAGCCCATGTCGATGTTATGCTTCAAGAGGGGAAGGTTCTGATTTCGGGCGGTGCTGATTCACAACTGGTTCAGGGACTTATGGGCATCCTCACGATCGCAATCAACGGCAGTGCACCTGCCCAAGCATTGTTGCTTTCTCCTGACTTTGCGCAGGAAATGGGGATTTTGAATTCCCTCTCACCGAGTCGTTCCAATGGGTTTAGAAACATGTTCGACAAGGTCATGGTAGAAATCCGTGGTTTGGAGGCATAGTGATGGTCGAGAAAGAGGAAGTTATGCGCCATTTGGACGAAGTTGAAGATCCCGAATTGGAACTTTCCATCGTCGAATTAGGCCTTGTTTATGATGTCCGCTTTGAATCAAAAGACGAGGGGCTCCATGCAGAAATCGATCTTACGCTCACTTCACCGGGCTGCCCAGCAGCTCCCGAAATCATGGCTGCGACCCATCGGGCCGCACTTCTTACCGACGGACTCGATTCAGTCCATATCAACCTCGTCTGGTCCCCACGCTGGGATCCAAAAATCCACGCTACTGAAGACGCTCGAATGGATATGGGCATTTGGGATTGATTTCACCGCTTCACAACAATGGTCAGCAAATCACCATCTTTGAGCAGATGGTCGAGTCCAACACGTTGCCAATCGAATTTAGCACTCGGGCCCTTGACTCGAGCGTATCTGAATTTTCTCACGAAATCTCTGTGCAGTTTGTTACAAATGTGTTCGACGGTTGAATCGTCTTTCACGATGAGGGGCTCCTCCAAATCAGCCTCTTGTCCCTGAGGCTTCAAAAACACCCTCATGAACCCTAGATTGTCGTAGATGAAATCTTTGAGTTCATCCAACCCAATTTCCTTGAATGCAGAAATTCGCATCACTGGCCAATCCTCGGGAAGATTTGAACGTGCATGCATCAATTCTTCTTCGGTGGCAATGTCGATTTTGTTGATGGCGATCACTGCTTTTTCATAGATCCGATTTTGGGCCAAACAGTCGACAATTTGCTCGGCAGTTGTGTCGTTTCGTAAAGTCACAATCGCTGAGGTGAAGCCGAACGAGCGAATGATTTCACCCATCTCTTCATTGGTGAGGTGCGTTTGTTCTACGGTTGTTCGAACATCAATTCCACCTCTTTCGGTTCGTTTGATGAACACAGGGGGGCGAGTTTCATTCAACCGCAACCCAGCATTGTGTAGTTCTCTGTGAAGGACGTTGAAGTGAGCGTCTTGGAACGGGTCGACAATGTAGAGCACCATGTCTGCGCTGCGAATCACGTTGAGGATTTCTCGGCCCCGACCTTTTCCTTCTGCTGCACCTTTGATCAATCCTGGCAAATCCAAAATCTGAATCTTTGCACCGCGGTGTTCCATGACGCCGGGAATGCAAGTAAGGGTTGTAAACGCATATCCCGCAGCTTCCGAGTGAGCATCGGTCACCTTAGAGATCAGGGTTGATTTACCAACCGATGGGAAACCAACCAGAGCAACGGTAGCATCACCTGATTTCTTGACCTCAAACCCCTTGCCACCACCGCTGGCTTTGGAGTGAGCGTGTGCTTTCTCTTCTTTGATTTTCAACTGTGCGATTTTCGCTTTCAGTTTGCCTATGTGAGCGTTGGTTGCCTTGTTTTTTTGGGTCTTGTCGATTTCAGCGCGAATCAAATCGATTTGCTCCTTAATCGTGGCCACAACAACACCCTCTAAACGCAACGGCGCGCTGCACATTCTTCAATGCTGTTGCCTGTTCAAAAAAGGAAAAGGAGTTTCTTTCCTCTCCTCAAAGGCCGATGGCATCAAACGGGTCGGATGTTTGGGGTAGAGCATGGGCCTTGAGTTGGTGCTCCTTTTGGTGAATCGTCCTGCGTTGCAAACGCTCGTTGATTTGTCATGGCAAGCCCTCTATTCTGGAATGGAAAAGGGAGAATTTCGACAGATCCGCCCGTCTGCTGATTCAAGGTTGAAACGATCTTTTGACATCGATGCTGAAGCAGAACTCCTCGATTGGATGGATTCGTGTACCGTCGAAGGTAATCCCACCACGATCGATGCCCTTTCAGATCTTCGCGACGGAGCAACTGGACTGCTCCATCTCATGCATTATGCGAGTCCCGGTTCATGGGAGGTGTGGGAAGGCCGCGCTTTTCTTTATCTCGATGTTGCTACCGGTAAACCAGTTCCTCACGTTGACGCTCTATACAGCGAAGACATTTGGAATGAAACAACGCGTCGCCTTGCGGGTCTTCCCGAAGATGAGTTTGCAGAATCGGTTTGTCTTGATTGGATGGATCGGCGAAAGGAACTTGGTGAAACCCTTGATGAGAAAGAGGACCCTAAGATTGTTCCAACCTATGAAGCGCATAATCGAGCCAGTCGCACTCTGGTTCACGCCGTCACCCGCTGGCTTGGAGAGCCTGACCTTGTTGGGATCATCGGGCGTGAACACCTACCTGCTAAGGAATGGGGCCATGGGCCATGGAATCTCGAAGGGTTCCTACAAGCCTGAACGAGGGGTTCAAAGACCACTTGATGCACGGTCGGTGCATGAGCGAAGACGATGTTGTGGATGACGAAGTTCCAATCATCGAAGAAGGTATGGAAACCATGGACCTTGCGGACGAGGCCGAAATTGAAATTGAAGACCCCTTGGAAGTCGCCCTTGCTCGTGCAGAAACTGCGGAGAAAGAAATCGCATACAAGGACGCAGAAATACAAAATGTACGAAAGCGCCTCATGGCAGAGAAAGCAGAATTGATTCAATACAGTGGCATGGGCCTTGCCCGCCGAATGTTAACCGTTTTGAGCGATGTTGATCGGGCACTTGCTAATGTTGGAGAGGATGATGAAGGCGTCCTGGCACAAGGTTTACGTTTGACGAGAAACAAAATGTGGCATGAACTTCAAGCCGATGGTGTCCTAGCGATTGAAGCTAAAGGGCAAAAGTTTGATCCAGCAAAGATGGAGGCAATCACAACGATTCCAGCATCAGAAGCGTTTGAGGCTGGCCATGTAGTTGATGTCCTCGAGGCTGGTTACATGTACAAACAACGTGTTCTCACAGCTGCGCGCGTTGTTGTAGCCTCAGAAGATTGAGGACCAAACCTTCATCAGCGATGGTGTGAAAGGCCCACCATGGTCAAGAAATTAGCAGGAAAGGCAGCAGGGGCCGCAAGCAAGGCCGCCAAGACTGCTGCAAAGGAAGCCGCGGGTAGCATCAAGCGAAACGTCGTTGATGAAGCTACAAAACCGCTTAAGGATGCAGCAAAGAAAAAAGTCAGTGCACTTTCTGAATCTGTCAAAGAAAAAGCAGAGGCGAAGGTCCGAGATGTTGTCAAAGAACAAATCAAAAAGGATGCTAAAAAGAAACTCTTTGGTAAGAAAAAATCATCCAGCATGGACGCCAGTTTCAAACGTTGAGAGTCGGAATAACGCATCGTTGGTGATCAACCAATCGACCACTTCCTTTGGAACGCTTGCACAAAGAACTTCAACAACAGCATCGTCATCATACACAGTTGAGAGCATTTTTGCAGTTTGACGAACCCTCCAACCTTCCAAGCGTTCCCGTTCGTTTAATTCCACATTATGAACAGGGAAGTTTGCCTCCTCATAGAGGGTTGAGGTCGTTGCATCAGAGGTGACCAACATGCCTTCACCGTGGTGTTGACGAGCGTGGTCAACCCAATTTGGAGGGTCGTTGATGTCTTCGATGGTGCATACTTGTACTTCAAACTCAACAGATTCCGACCAGGCTCGAATCATAGCCTCTCTGTCCTGAGCAGACCATGGATTGTTCGGTTCCCATTCTGCTTGAGCCGAGCCAATCGCAATCATGACGGGTTCATCAGGGTAAAGTTCGGCTGCCTTCCTCACAAGGAAGGCATGACCGTTGTGAAAGGGTTGAAAGCGACCAAGAACGATTGCTGCAGCCATGTCGAACCCTCAAAAATAGGCGGCAACATCCACTGGTGGGAGATCATGACCACAAGCTCGGAAGCATTCGAGCATTCTGACGCATCCTTCAATCATCTCCTCGACAGGTGTTTCTCCCATTGAACCAACCCTGAACATTTTTCCCTTCAAGTGGTCCTGTGCACCAATCACTTGAGTGTTAAATTCGTCTTTGAGACGTGTCCGCCAGGTGTCATCAATTCCTTCAGGATACATGATTGCCGTCACAGATGCGCTTCGACCTGATGCATCAGCAAGGAGCTCGAAGCCAAGGTCGGTGAACAATGATCGAACCCCTTTGGCCATGTGGGCGCATCGGTTCCATCTTACCTCATTCGTTTCCTCTTGAAGTCCCTTCAGAGCAGCACTCCACCCCATGACGAGGTTGATCGCAGGCGTCCATGGGGTTTGATCGTCATCTCCTTTTTTCAGTGCGGGAATCATGTCGAAGTAATACAATGGATTTGTATCGCCTTGTTTTCGAATCGTTTCCACTCGCTCCACAAAGTTTTGATTAATGGCCACCGCAGCAATTCCTGACGGTCCTGCTGTGCATTTTTGTGCGCCCATGACGACGGCTTCTGCGTTCCACTCCAGAGGATGAACAGGCATGCCACCGACGGAGGTAATGCCGTCAAGAATGAATGGAGTTTCATGGCGTGTGCACATTTCAGCGATTGATTCGGCATCCTGGGTGATTCCAGTGCTCGTTTCATTGTGGCAAATGAGAACTGCCTCGTAGCACTTTCGTTCAAGTTGCCGTTCGATTTCTCCAAGATCGAAAGCCCTTCCCCATTCACTCTTGAGGTGTTTGACATTGCAGAATCGCTTACAAATTTCTGCGACACGCTCGCCAAACTTTCCATTTGTTGGGACGAGGACGAGATCGTTAGGTCGGAACCGATTCGCAATGACCATCTCCATGGCCGCTGTGCCACTCCCTGACACGACAATCACCTTGTAGCCATCTTCACCTTCCCAAGATTGTGATTTTCGCAAAGGCGAGGAAGGACTGAGGTTGAATGCATATCGAAGACCAGAATTCAGCTTCGCCATTTCGTCTCGAAACTCTGCACCTCTTGCTGTCATCACAGGGGTCGCCATCGCATCTAAGCATGGTTGACCCATACGCACCGGGCCGGGTACAAGAAAGCAATCTTCTTCATATCCCATTGGTCGTTGCACTGCTCGGAGGTTTTTCAACACACTACCTCCCAAGCCTTCCTTCCTCACCATCCATTGCGAAGGTATGAGAATCCGTTGCCCTCTTAGGGTGGGCCCGTTTGGTTGTGCTATGGTGCGTGTTGGCTTGGCCATGTTACAAGGCGCTCGCCATGAACACATCGAGGCCCTGCACGGTGCGGCTTTGGAATTGGGCATCCAAGTCGAAGTTGTAGAACTGCGGCGGGGAGATCAAGTGGACGGAAATTTAGACGCCCTCGTCTTACCTGGAGGAGAATCGACCGCAATGAGGAAAGCAAGTGAGAGCGAGGCTTTGCTCCCAGCCCTGTATACGTGGATGGACCAACATCCGAACCGCCCAGTCTTAGGAACCTGCGCGGGCGCCATCCTTCTAGCATCACCGGGGGGCGAAAAAGAACCTTACATTGCGACAACTGTTTCTCGAAATGCGTGGGGTCGCCAACGCCAATCGTTTGAAGCCTCGCTTTCAGTTGATCTTGAAGTGCCAGATGGTTCAGTTTGCGACCCGCATATCGCTCAAGCAGATCGCTTCAATCATCGCCCCCTTCCGGTAGGTCCAATCGATGGTTCAAACGAAGGTGACGCATTCCATGGCGTGTTCATTCGAGCTCCTCGGTTTGAGTCCTCTTCAGTCCAATGTCAAGCAATCGTTCATCTGGATACAGAAGTTGTGGGTGTCCTTGATGGTGCTCGTATGGCCCTGACTTTTCACCCTGAATTAACCACTGACCGAAGATTCCACCGCTGGCTTCTCGACCGTGCTGAAGACTGATTCTCATCCAAGAACCAACGACGGTTTGAAACCACATCGCTGGTTGGACAGTTTGAGTTCTATGGCAACCTTGCTACCAATGGCGACCGAAATTCTCCCTGCGGAAGAGGGGGAAGCGGAAGGCTGTGTGCAATGTCAAATGGGAAGTAAACTTGTCCTCTTCGTGACTGGTAAATGTCATTGGGGGTGCGATTACTGTCCCCTCTCGGATAACCGTCGTGAATCGCCTGATATGTTTGCTAACGAACGTCGCTGCTCCACTTGGGATGAAGTGATTGAGGAAGGTCGTGCAATGAGAGCAACAGGGACCGGGATTACCGGTGGCGATCCGATGCTGGATTTGGAACGATCTCTCGAAGCTGTCAAGCAACTCAAAGCAGCCTTTGGCGAAAAACATCACATCCACCTTTACACCTCAATCCCATTCCAAATCGAGCATGCATCACGGTTCGGTGATGCTGGTCTTGATGAAATTCGATTCCATCTGCTTGATGGTACGGTTGGCAAATATCTTGCAGTGATGCAGGCATGTGTTGATGCTGGGATTGAGGTGGGTGTTGAGTTGCCGTGTGAGCCAGACAAAGAGCAACAATTGTTTGCTTTGCTCAATCAGTTGCACGATTCCCCAGTTTCATTCCTCAACCTCAACGAACTTGAAATCACGGTTGGCAATCAAGACAATATGGATGTTCGAGGGTTCAATCTGAGCGGGGGAATCACTGCCGCAGCGGAAGGATCAGCCGATTTGGCCTTACGCCTCAAAGATGCAGCTCAACCTCTGGACTTCCACCTCAAATTTTGTTCTGCACGCTACAAAGATGCAGGTCAATTGAGGGCGCGATTCCGTCGAAGAGGCCAAGCAACCCTACGTCCATATGAAGTGTTAAGTGAAGACGACACCATTATGTTCGGGGCAATCCCAACTTTGCTTGATGATGCTCAAGATGATGTTGCAGAATTGAAGAAGGCATTGAATATTTTAGACGGTTGGATTCGCTACAATGCTCAATTTGAACGCATTGAACTTCCGCTTTCGTTAGCCGAAGAATTAGCACCCATCCTGTCTGTGCCCGTTTTGTTGGTGGAGGTGCACCCAACACACGACCGGCTCGAAGTCGGCATGGTTCACCTCAATGATCATCGCTGAATAGGGTCCAAGGAAGCCAACGGCGAGGCTTATATCATCGGTGCTTTAGGACAGGCTACCTTAGGGCTCGTGGTCTAGGGGTTATGACGTCGCCTTCACATGGCGAAGATCGCCGGTTCAATTCCGGCCGAGCCCACCAATTGATGTCGGAGGCCGAATTGCTCCAGTTCCAACTGTTCTGCAATCCAGTGAAAGGCACACCGATGTGTTTTGAATTTCTTGAAATTTCAGTGTTGTGTTCCGGCTAAAAAATTTCATGACATTTATCCATCATCTTCAATAGAACACAGCCTTTCATTGACGACATGGGCCTCTTGGACCAAGCAGATTTCTCTGTTTTCAAGCAGGCAGAGACTTGGAAGGCTTTTGGCATCGCAGCCTTGATGTTTGTCTCCATATCGTTTGCAGCCCTTTCCATGTTTGACAGCATGGATGAAGTGTTTGCCTCCGATGCGGATCCCATCCCAATCCCAAACCTGACTTACGAATCCCTCAACCGAACTGGGATTGAGTCAGATGTGACAAACGAAACCGGTTGGATCAATCTTGATGACCATCGCGGTGACATCATTATCCTTGATTTCATGGCTCACGATTGCAGCAACTGTCACAAGGTGCAAGAACACATCGAGGAGAACATGAATGATTGGATGGAAATGGCCAACGCATCGGGAAATACCCTCAAAATCTTTGGTTATGGTGCGTGGTATGATGAAGCGCTCGAGTACCTGAATGAAACATCAGGATCATATCATGTTCCAGCCTATCCAACAGGTTTGGGCAGCACCAACGCCGCACAAATTGCAAACAATTCAACCACAGATCCAGTGCGCCTCTTCACCACAGGGGGTACAGGGCAAATTCCAATTGTGATGGTGCTCGATTCCGAGGGTTACATCATCGCGAAAGAAGCTACTGGTACCCCGAAAGACAAATGGTCAAAATTTGATGGGGTCCTCGAAAAGGCGCTCACTGGAACCGTTGAAGACACCATAGATTCACGCATTGCTTGGGAAGAACCCGGGACATCCTATGTCGCAGTCTTCGTGCTCGGCATGGTGCTCTCTATTCTCGTGTACTTCTCTCCATGTGCCTTCCCAGTCTTGCCTGGCTTCATCTCATATTACCTCTCATTAGGGGCGCGAGAAGATGAACTGATTGCTGAAGGGAAACTAAAAACAAAAATGCCTTCTTCGTGGGTCATCGGTTTGCTTTCTGGTTTTGGCATGTGGACTTTCTTTGGCATTATTGGCATCCTCGCCATTGTCATGGGTGAGGCCTTTGCTGCCTCTGGATTGATTCATTGGATTGCAATCTTCATTGCTGTGCTATTGGTGGTTTTGGGATGCATGATGCTGATTGGGATCACATCCAAGCTGATGGGCTTTGTTGATCGTTTCGTAAGCAAATACAGCACAACCGAAGCCGACGAAACGTTCACTCCACGGCGAAACATGTACCTCTATGGATTTGGGTACGCTGCGGCATCCATCGATTGCACAGCAGCAGCAGTCCTGCCATTTGTTCTCTACTTGAGCACGCTTGGTCGATCAGCAATTGGCGTTGGAATTGGCGGGTTGATGCTTGGCTTGTTGGTGTTGATGATTTTTGTTACCGTCACCGTGGGCATGGGTCGCCAGGTGATGATCAACTTCCTCCGCCGCTCGACAGGCATGATCAAAATGGTTGGTTCCTGGATGATGATCATGGCTGGTATTAGCCTCACCCTTTACCTAACGAACTCTCCTTTGGTCAGCTTTATCTTTGGCTGATCATGGTTCCATTGCAGCATCGAAGCGAGCCGCATACTCATCTGTTGCCACCCTGTCGAGCACTGGTTTCATCCAGTACTTCCACACGAGGTAGGCATAGAGCAAGCCCGTAACGACATCCCATAGGTAGTGTTGTTTGGTGAACATGGTTGACAAAATCAGCATAGCCCAAGCGAAGAGAAGAATGCCTTGGGCCACTTTGACTTTCGGAGTGTGAGATGGGTACCAATAACGGAGGATGAGAACGACTTGTGTGCTCTGGACCACATGAAGAGAAGGCCATGAATTCCAAGGGGTGTCAATCGAGTGCATGAAGGCATAGAATGGATGCCAAAAATCCCCATCTTGAAGTTGGTCTTGGATCGGACCTCGCAAGTCGATTTCCACCGGGAAAAGGAGAAAAGCAGCAAAGACAAACCAGCAACTGATGGTCATCATTTGATGAAAAATAATGTTCTGTCGCCACATATTATCATTTTTGTTACCAAGAAATGCAGCGGCTGGATAGTAAAAGTAGAGCGTGATGTAAGGGATGAACATCCATGGGATGAAGGCTAAATTAGTGTCAAAGGCAATCTCTGGATCAAAGGCAGTCCTCTGCAAATAGTTGGAGAGGTGGTTGATTGATGTATAGGGTATTGCGTTGAACACACCCATCATCAGAACAATTAGGATTGTGAGTCTGCGCTTTCCCCATGTAGAACGCTTGGTCCAATGGTGCTTCCAGAACCACCATGGTTCGCTACCGAGAGCTTTCATGGCTCCTCGTGGTTTGCTTTGTGGTGTAAATATAGCGCCGTCCAATCAAATCAAATTGGAGTTTCTCGCTGCCGTTTCGCAGCTTGAACTGCGTTGAACATCTCAAGGGCTTGTTCCATTCGCACTTGCTTTTGGCGTTCGCTTTCCATCGCAAGACGCTGAGATCGTTCATCCTCACTTCGCCACAATGCCTCAAGGGTTCGCAGCTCCTTCAATTTAGCCTCTGCCTCGAGGGTTTGATCGCCTCGAATCTTAGCACGTGCTACTTCAATTTCACATTCGATTGTTCGTAAAGCGACCGCTTGGCGCATCTCAATCGCTTCTTGGGTTGCTTCAGCGTTCACACGCTCATGACCGAGGTGTTGCTGTGTAGCGCGTTGGTGCGCTGCGAGGCGTTCGTTAGATGTCACATCTGTGACAAGATATGCATTGTGGAATGTCAGTCCTAAGGCTGCCAGATGGGGGCGTAAAAGAACCTCGGCCTTCATTGCGAATGAGGACTGAAACAACTCGTCTCGGAAGGATTCATTGCCATTGCTTGTAGCGTAAGCTGTTGCGATGAGACGGTGATTAAGATGCTCGTGGAGAAGGTGAGTCAAATCCTTACGCGTGATGGTGGGTGCGTGGTTTGCGAAATAATTCAACATCTTTGGCAGATCCTCTTTGAGCATTTGTAGCCGAAGACGGACATGGCCACTGAATTCTTCACCATCTTCGTTGATCACTTGATACGGCACTGCCAAGTCAAATGGACCTGTCATCCCGAACAGGACATGTCGCTCGGCTGCTGTTGCCCTCATTAGGGAGGCGAGGTAGCGTGGAAATCCTCCTCCAATTTGACTGATGCTTTGGTCGGAGAAAATTGGACTCAATTGGCCATTAACGATGAACGTGCACGCTTCGTTCGGTTTCAGTGTGACCCGACGGGTTCGCCAAGTTTTGATGTCATTACCATCGATCAGTCGTGCTAAAATGTCGGGCGATGTTCTCCATTTGTATGTGTGGGCCATTTCTATTTCCTCCTCTTCCTTTGTCGTAATCCATCGAGAATCATGATTCGTTCAGAAAAAAGACCACCAGAACTTGTCACCATTTGTTGGCAGCGATGAATCAGGCGCTCGATCTCCTCGGATTCACCCTGATGACCGTACTTTCGTTCGGCTGCGTTCGCTATGTTGGTCGCTTTGGTCACCATGGTGATCACTTGGTGGTCGTGATGGATCAAACGCTTGAGATCGGTGTTACTCAAAATCCGTTGACCTGAAAAAAAGGAACGCGAAAGTCCGGATGAGGCTTTTGACACATCTTCAATGAAGATGTCAAGGGTGGAGCAGCATCTTTTAGCGGCCATTGCCAATTCGATTCGAGAGGCTGTGGCAGCAGCGTCGTGGAGGTTTGTCATGTGATTACGAGTTCTGCGAGCAGCCCGAATCAGTTCATTCCTGATCGCTTTATCTGCCGCCCTGCGTTTTCCTTTTGTGTAGCCCTCATACCCTGCCAATACCGCCTGCAAACCACGAAGGTACGGGAGCGCATCAATCGGAGTGACCACCATGTTCAATACCATATTGTACTCTGTTGAGCAAGTATATGATGCAAGGGCTTGGGCACCTCAGGGGTCCCAGTCATTCCTCTTCAATCACAGCAATCATGGAGTCCCATGTGATGACCCGATCTGCAATGAGTTCGGCCTCTTCTGGATCATGGGTCACATGGATGGATGCAATCGAACGTTGCTTGAGCCATTGACGCGTTTGAACCGCTAATGACCTTCGGGTTTCCAAATCCAAAGCTGAAAACGGCTCATCCAACAAAAGAACCTCTGGATCACCTAACAACGCCCGAACCAAAGCCACACGTTGTGCTTCCCCTCCTGACAAGGATTCAACCGCTCGGGTTTCGAAACCACCCAGTTCCACGGAGATTAATTCTTGTTCAATTCGTTTCTTTTTTTCCTGCTTGGTGAGTGGCTCACTAAAACCAAGTGCTATGTTTCCTGCTGTGTTGAGGTGTGGGTACAGAATTGGATTTTGAAACAAATAACCGATCGATTCTGTGCCACGCTGATGAGCGATTCGTATGGTCCCGCTATCTGCTTTCTCCAATCCGACAATGCATCGAAGAAGCGTGGATTTTCCACAGCCACTGGGTCCCAAAATGGCAACAATTTCGTTCGCGTTGAGTTGAAGCGACAATCCTTCAAAGACCTTGACTTCATCAAAATTCTTGGAACTTCGTTCAATCTTTAGCACGAATTCTTTTTCCATTCAAAATCCTCCTCCTTCACCTTCATGCCTGAACCGCTCAGCCACCAAAAACAAAAGGAATGTGATAGCCATGAGCACCGTTGCCGCGGCCATTGCGGCTGGTTGGACGAGCGGATCGAACTTTGGTCTTGACATCAACTGATCAACGACAACAGACAATGTGTCCCAAGAACCAGCTCGAACAAGCAACCATGATGCTCCAAATTCTCCCAAGGAAAAGGCGAGGGTAAGCGATGAGGCCACGACCGCAGGTCCGCGCACAAAGGAAAAGTGACCGTGGTACCATGTTTGGTATCGGTTAAGGTTCAACACCTGAGCCTGTTCAATCCACTTTGTTTCAACAGAACGTATGGCTGGAAGCATCACTCTCACAACAAAGGGAGTGGTGAGGATCACATGCGGCACCACTGGCAGGTAACCCCATTGAAAGAGTTCAGGCATTAACCTAAGGACGCCAAGAAGAACGCCCAGGCCAACCATAACTGCCGACACTGCTAACGGCAACAGCGTCAAAACATCCAATGCTTTGGCAGTTTTGAACCTCTTTTCCTTTTCAAGAGCATGAATAGTGGAAGCCAAAAACCAGCCCGTTGGCAAAGCAACACACAACGTGCACAAAGCATAGAGCAGTGAATTAGCAAGTGCGTCACCAATGCCCATGGTGGCTAAGTCCCCACTCCAAGCAGCGCTCCAACCTTCGAGGCTCCAATCGTAAGAAAATCCTGAACCGAAATTCCCTTTGCGAACTTTGAAGGATGCAATCAATGCTGTCAACAATGGTGCCATGGCAAAGACAACACCTGCGTAGACGATGATTTTAGCACCCGGCGGGGGACGGCCTCGCAGCGATCTAGCGTTCCCCTCAGAGACCAACGAAAAACGGGTTGAATGTCGTTGTTGCATGCTTGAAGTCATGTAGAGTGCGAACAGCAGGATCAAAAATTGAATCATCGATGCAGACATGACAATTTCGCTTGTGTCCACTCGATAGCCTTCGATGCCCGCAGACCCACCATAGGTTGCCATAAGGGATTCCAAGGTGTTGTTGAACGGTGAAAGCCATTTGACGAGCGCAAATGAAGTGAATGAAAACAGAAAACTCAACGACGCAGCACACAGAACTGCGGGTCCCAATACCGGCCACCATAGGTGTCGCAGGCGGCCGAATCGGGTTTTGCCTTGGCCGAGCAGGGTAAGTTGTTCTTCCCATGCAGGGTTCAGGCGAGCCAATGTTGGTTCAACAAATCGGATCATCAGGGAGAGGTTGAACCAGGCATGAGCAAACACAAGGGCAATGAAATGCCCGGGGTGATCCCATCCAGTCAAGCGTGCAAGCTCGCCGATGACACCTGTTTCTGTTCGCAGATCAATGCCAATCTGAAACAAGGCGCTTTCGCTGTTGGTGAGCAGTAAAAAACCCATTGCAGCAACAATTGCAGGCATGACAAAAGGCACTGAAAAAAGGGCCCTTAGACCGCGGGCGTTTTTCCATTCATATCGGCCCAAACACCAAGCGATAGGCAAGCCGAGGAGTACAGTCAGCATCGCAGAAACCGATGCTTCCAACAGCGTGTAGGTTAGTGCTTCGGCTCCACCGTAGACTTCATCGAAGCGCATCAAAGCCTCGAAAGGAGTATGACCCGTCACGAAGGCCAATCTTCTCAATGCATAGATGAATGGCAAACTGGCCAAAAAGAGGTAAGCACTCACTACGCTTGCTCTTAACAACCACACAGAGGATCGAAGCATGGTCGAGGGTTCCCTCCTCAAGCTTGTTCAGTTGCGGTTTTCCACGCATCTAACCAGTTGTCCATATTCTCTTCGATTTCCTCATAGGTCATGGTCGTGACAGCACTTGGCACGTCTGCGTGGTAGCGGTAACCATTGGTTTCCGGAAGGTCTGTGCCCTCAAGTACCGAATACATGAGGTTGTTTTCGGGCATGTTGACGTTGACTTCATTCGAGAGCAAGAATTCCATGAACTGATTCGCTCCATCAATCTGTGCTGCACCGTTGATGATGCCTGCATACTCGATCTGGTGGAAACTTGCATGGTCCAAAACTAGTGAGGTCGAATGTGTGTAATTCTCTGCGTAGTATGCTTCTACCCCTGGTGAGTGGCAGTACGATACCGTCATCCAAGCATCGCCAATGTAGCCTTCAGTGTACTCTCCGTAACCTCCTGTGTAGTGGGTTTCGTAGGCTTCAGTCCAACCCGTGGTAATGATTGCGTCGTTGTCCACCATGTCGGTCCACCACGCCATAGCATCAGCATTGCCCTGCTGGTCGAAGTATTCCACAGATGCGACCAAGAAAGCCCGCCCAGGCGAGGAGGTCACGGGAGAAGGAAACGCAACCTTGCCTTTCCATTCCTCTCCTGTCAACTGCTCAAGACTTGTTGGAACGGACATGTTTGCCTCACTCAAAGCGTCTTCATCATAATTCAGACATACATCTCCCTGGTCAAAAGGAAGCGCAAGTGGCCCGTCGTAGAAACTTGAGGCTGAACTGGAAATATTTTCTGCTGATGCATCGTAGGCTTGAAGCAGACAGTTTGCGATTGCGGTTGGCAGGTATGTGTTGTCTAAGCCGATCATCAAATCTGCCTGTTGTGCCTCTTTCGTCAACATCATCTGATCGAGGATTCCTCCTGCGTCATCGACTTTGATCATCTCAACCTCGATTCCGGTGTTGTTGGTAAATTCATCAGTGAGAGCATCCGACAATGCGGTAATATCGTATGTCAAAATTCGCAGGACGCCATCATCGGCATGTCCCGCAGGCAGGACCACACATTCTTCTGTGGAATCGGTTTGTTCGATGCAACCAGCCAATGGTGCTCCAAAAAGAACAATCAGAACCATCACAAATGCTGCTTTCATGATTGCTCCCCCGTGATTAGAGGCGCAATTTGATGCGTTCTGTCGATGAGTTCAAGCGGATTGTGTGCGAAGATGTAAAGCGAAGGCTCCCAGCCAAAAGCACCTTCATCGAGAAGGACATCGTGTTTTGCACTGCGTCCTTGAACCTTGCCTTTTGGAGCTAATCCGAATGCATAGCCAAGCTGCTCACAGGCGTCTTTTATTCGTTCCACATCGACACCAAGGTCGGTGAGTGGTGGTCTAATGTTTAACGCTGAAACTTTTCCTTCATCTTGGGCATGTACTTCCAGAAGCAATTCAGCGAGGTGTTTCGATGTTCCAAAGGATGGCGTCTCGTGATGGCGCAGTACGCCATCGACCAATGTGATTCGACCCGGGAATGCTGCCACTTCATCGGTCGCGAATGCACCATGAATGCATGCGGCTATGTTAAGCCCAACCGCTGGAATCACGTTTCGAATCCGCTTCACATCCAATCGGCTCGCAGCCCATTCGAGTCTTCTGAGCAGTGCGCGCTGTTCTTGCCCGGCGTCAAGGTCAGTCCCAGTCAATGTTTTGTCAAATCGGAGTGTGTGGTTTCCAGTGAATTGGAGTTCAACAATCAGGCGCTGACGCAACACACTGGTGTTTGGCCCCATTGATGAGAGCGCTTGAGAAAGTTCGTTTCCCCAGCTGTCAACCGTCGCTTCATCTGCCGTTGCGCCAAGCCCACGCGGTGATTTTTGCATTTGTCGAGAAATCGTGCTCTGAGTTGAACCTAAGATCTCCGCAATTTCAGTTTGCGACCAACCTTTCGTCCTCAAATCCTTTGCCACATGCTGCTGAAGGCGTTCAAGCCATTTGTCGCCAATTATACCAAGCATATTTGCCCCTCGAGACTCCACTTATTCAATGTTGTTCATTGATTATGCAATGTGCATGAGTTTTGAGTATGGCTTCAAAAGCTGCGATCGCTGTCAATCTAACCGTTGATAACTTTGCCTAAATCGCTGTATGTCGCCTGTCTTTCTTCCTTTGAAAGGACTGCTCTGCCCGATGGAGAAGGCATCACCCAGACCTCAACTCCATCAAGGATCTCAGGCCATTGTTCTGGGCGCAGATCCGTTGGTTGGATGCCATGGCTGCAACGTGGCAATTGGTGGTCGAAAAGATGCTTCCATTGACGTTTTCCAATGAAGCATACACGTTTTAGTGACCCGTTCATGCTAATTGCATATTTTTCTATTCGTTTCATGAATATCGGGATATTTTGGCGCATGAAATCCCTCGAAACCTGTTGTGCATCATTTCCGGGTGTTTCCAGAACATCACAAAACCCAAAACCATGAGTCTGCACCAAACGGTCGTCTTGATTGGCCTCAGGATGCCCAATGAGGCCAGCCGTGTGCAAGAGGGTCCAGAAGTGATTCGAGGGGTTAGCAAAATAGTGGCCTGAGTTCCATGTGGCCATTGAAGGATTGTGACCGATGAAAATGGTGTGGCAGGAAGGATCGCCCGGACGAGGGAGTTTTGCCATGTACCGTGCCATGATTTTGCGACGACACAATGTGTGATGTAGTTTTCAGATGGACTCCATGTCTTTTCTACCACAGCCTTCTAAGAGCCCCCGCGATGCCAACAACACGGGAGGATAGCCTTGATGGAACTTGATGCGTTTATCAATCGATTGTGCGAACGAATCCTCAGTTACATGGAAGATGCAGAAAAACCCGGTAAGGTCGTGAATTACGCACCTGCTGAATCGCTTTCCAAAACCACAGACGTTCACCTCCCGCTTGAAGGGCGCGGTGCAAACGCTGTTTTCGATGACATCGATGAATTCCTCCGTCATTGTGTCAAAACAAACCGTGCTGAATTCATGAACCCCTTGTGGGGTGGGCTGAGCACCACCGGATTTGCGGGCGAAGTGATTTCAGCCCTTACTAACACCTCGATGTACACATACGAACTGGCTCCCTTTGCGACCCTCATCGAGCAAGCAATACTCAAACGAATGGGTGAGTTGGTTGGATTTTCCGGTGGTGCAGGTACCCTCGCCACTGGGGGCTCAAATGGCAACATGCTCGGCATGCTTTGTGCGAGGGAGGTTGCCTTCCCCTCTTCGACTCATCGAGGGATTGACGGGACAAAAATGGCTGCGTTCGTGTCTGCGGAATCTCATTACTCTGTATTGATGTCGGCAAATGTGATTGGAATTGGGCATCAAAATTTATTCAAGGTCCAGTGTGACGAAGACGGAAGAATGAACCCAGCATCGCTTCAAGAGGAAATAAGCCGTGCCCGCAAATCTGGCCTGACGCCCTTCTGTGTTGTTTCGACTTCAGGGACGACGGTCCGTGGTGCATTTGACCCGCTAAAAGCCATTGGAGAAATTGCTCACAAGGAAGGGATGTGGCATCACGTTGATGCTGCTTGGGGTGGTTCAGCAATGTTCTCAGCCTCCCTTTCGAATCTAATGGCGGGCGTTGAATTTGCCGACAGTGTCTGTTGGGATGCTCACAAAATGATGGGGCTTCCTCTGATCTGCAGTGCTTTTTTGGTCAAACAGGCTGATGTGCTTGCCAAAGTCTGCGCTCATGGCAATGTCGCCCACTACTTGTTCCATGAAAGCAGCAAACAGCACGACCTTGGAAGGTATTCCCTCCAGTGCGGTCGCAGAAATGATGCGCTGAAATTGTGGCTTGCATGGAGAGAATGCGGTGATGCAGGTTGGGCAGCACTCGTCGAACGCTACGTCGAACTTGCTCAGTACCTCGAAAACAATGTGAAAAAGCACCCACGTCTCGAAATGATGTCATCGCGCCAATGGACCAATGTCTGTTTTCGTTACATGCCAACAAAACCTGGCCTCGATCTCAACGAACTGAATTCAGAACTTCGATTGCGCCTCATGCAAAACGCTGATTTCATGGTGAGCCGCTCAAACATCGGAGATGCAGTTGTTCTCCGCTCGGTAATTTCTAACCCGGGGATTACCGAACAAACTTTGGATGGATTCCTTACAGAAGTCGTGCGCATAGGCACTGATGTAGAGAATGGCTTGCCTCGAGAGTCGGTGCACTGAAACGGGATGATTGGGGACGCTTGGTTAATGGCGAACCCCCTCCTAGCCAGGGCATGGCAGGTGTGTTTCCTTCAATTCAGGGGAAGAATCTGAACAAAGTTGCGAAGACCGTTCCTGATGATTTCATCACACAGCACCTCATCGCAATCGTCGCTTTTCAGCAATGGCATCAGCAAAATGTTGACGAAACCATTGAATTCCTGGAGAAAAACGCTCTTGACGAGCGCTTTGAGATCATAGAAATTCCAGTGATTCAGAAGACCACACGGTTTCGGGAGTTCCGTCTTGATGCTCTCATGAGGGCTGCAATTCGTGACCAAAGAATTCGAAATCGAACCATTACTGTTTATTTGGACAAAAAAGCATTCATGACTTCTCTTGACATAGAGCGTGATTCGTCAATTCATTGGTTCGTCATTCACCGCCATACCAACACCATCTTGTTGCGAGGTGAAGGCGTCATCACATCCAATGATCTCGAACGGATTGCCGAAACGCCAGAGGCGTAGAGTGCGAACACATTTTGTTTACGCGAGCCTAGGCTCATCGGTGCGCTGACATACGACCTTTTTTGAGTGTAGACGGTCGCTCAGAAGCATGGAAGAGGTGAAGACTTTGGCAACAGAGCCAAAAAAGGTTCGTTTTTCCATGGACACCGCCTTTCTTGCCCTTGGTGCAATCGCCTCAATTTTGCAGCCAATCATCCTCCTGCTTTCCGGAAAAGATGTCACCGATGCTATATGGCCACATGCGTACAGAGCCCTTCAGGCAACGATGTTCCTGCGGGAGAACATCACCTTACTGTTCTTCCTTGGCCTGATGCTCTTCTTCACCTCATTCCTTGCTGTAAATTCGATTCTGAAAGGTCGACCCTTGAATCAAAATATACGTCGTTTTCTTCTGTTCATTCTTGGTTTATTTTCCGGTTTAACGGCCCTGTACTTCCTTCTGGATATCTTTTACCTTCGTGGAGCTTTTCTCCTTCTCCCGACTTTGTACGGCATGATTTTGCTCAGCACATTACTCGCCGTTGGTGGATTGCCGAGGTTACCAGACGGTGCCTCAAAGGGAGAATTTTTTTCCAGTGGAGCACATCTTTGTGCCATTTTCTTTGCCGCTTGGTTGGTCATGCCAGGTGTCCCGGCGATGATCGGCATCGCACCCTCCCCTCCTGAGGCCCCTCGCATTGGATATGGGGCAGATCCTGGACCATTTGACACAACGATGTCGGTGCACCCTTATGCGATGCCTGAACTTGTTGCCGATGTCATTCTTGAGGAGGAGCAAGACATCGAATTTTCAGTCTATCTCACCCTTCCGCAAATATCGCAAGTGATTCCGTTGGATGAAATCCCTCTTGCTTTGTTGAGCCACGGTTGGGGCTATCCTGTGTACGAGGAATACACAGACTGGATCACCCACCTTTCAGCGCGTGGGATTGCGGTGGCTTTTGTCCAATATCCATCACACATCGACCCCCCCATTCCTGCTGGTTTGGAAGGCATTGATGTGGAAGGCGCATCGAATTATCCACACCATGAATACCGAGCTATGGCCATTGCTGCTGCCCTGGATACCGTTCAGGATTTGGCTTTAGGTGATGACCGGCACCCAAGCGTTGATGCTGCAATTGGCAATGTCACCATCAATCCCAGCCATCTTTGGATTGGAGGACATAGCCTAGGTGGCGCATATTCCTTTATTCAATTATATGAAGCGATGGAGCGAGGTTGGGGCAATTCCACATTGTTCGTTGACATCGAATCTGGCTGGACACGACCGAACCAAGCCTCGCTCCAGCCAAACTTTTCACGGATGCCGGCAGATGCGATGGTACACATCGCTCGTGGCGTAGATGACATGACCGTCGATGCCTGTTACAGCGTACATCATCAACAAGCGTTCGCTGATTTAGAAGATGACCATGTCTTGTACATTGAATTACAAAGCGATTTGTACGGCTTTCCAAGATTGGTTGGTTCGCATTATCTACCCACTGACTCGGTTCACGACCGGCTTGCTGATTACGGGGTGTACCGTAGGATTGATGCTCAAGCGGACTGGGTCTTTGCCCGCACTCAAGGGGATCACATTACCGAAAACTGGGCTTACAACCACCTCGTCGATAGCGATTTGCTTCGTTCGATGGGCGAATGGTCTGATGGTACGCCGGTGTTGCCACTCTTGGTCTACAAAGACGCTCTTCATACGGAGAAAAAATTTGCATATTGTGAAACTTTTGAAGGGGTGCTGTGAATCATCCCATACATGAATGTTGATTGAGTTTAAAGAGCGCCTGACCTTCCAACGAACATGAGCGATGGAGCCCCTGTGCGCACAGCCCTGTATGACGAACACGTGGCCCTTGAAGCAAACCTCGTGGATTTTCATGGATTCGAATTGCCAATTTGGTACTCCAGCATTAAGGAAGAACACCTTGCAACTCGCGCAACGGCTGGATTGTTTGATGTGTCCCACATGGGTTCGTTCCGATTCAGCGGTGCAGATGTCAAGGGTTGGTTAGAAGGTCTCGCCACACAACGTGTGACAGCGATTGCACCTCCACGGTGCGCCTACACCCATTTTCTCGATGATGATGGCCTGCTCATTGATGACATGATTTTTGCTGTTGTATCCGATACGGAAATTCTTGGTGTACCAAACGCTTCAATGATTGATGTCATGTGGACATGGTTCACAAGCCACCTTCCAGAGAACGGTTCAATTCAACTTGAAAATCTCTCTGATGCGACCTCAATTATGGCTTTGCAAGGGCCAAATGCGAAGTCGATTCTCAGCGACGTGTTGGGTGAGTCAAACCATGTTGGACGATTCAAGTGGCAAGCGATCGGTGGCAATGCTCTTTCCATTACAGGGTGGCTCCAAGGAACGGGCTACACAGGTGAGGCAGGGTATGAGATCTTTGTTCCAAACGAAGACGCTCCTCGTCTCTGGCGGGCGCTGATCAACGCTGGGGCAGTCCCGGTCGGACTTGGTGCTCGAGACACATTGCGTCTCGAAAAAGGATACCTTCTTTCAGGAGTTGACTTCTGTTGGCCACCCCTCGCAGAGGGCGATGATGCATCGTTCCTTGCAAGGGATTCGTGGGAAACCAATGTGCCATTTGGTTTGGATTTGGAGCACGAGTTCATCGGAAAGCACCGCGTGACCTCTCATGAAGAGTCTGATCCACGCTGGTGGGGCATCCGCTACATCGAGAAAGGACCATTGCCGCGGCCTGGTAAAGCCGTAACTCTCCTTGACGGTACTCCAATTGGCGCCCTTACATCGGGCGCCCCTGCACCAAGTTTAGACAATGTCGGGGTTGGAATTGGTTACATGGCATCGGTCAAAGAAGGCGACGAAATTTTGATTGTTGCGAGCCCAAGAAAGTCGGTGAAAGCCGTCGTTGTTCGACCGCCGTTCCTTTGATCATACAAGGCGCTCGAAGGCTTCGACAAACGCCTCTTGCTGCTTTGCGCCTAAGTTCAGGAGTGTTACCGTCTTCTCACGCTGCGCCAGAAGCTCAGATGCGATAGCTTGGACATCCCCCCACTGGGCGATACCCCCAAGATGCTCATTCTCGCAAACCTCACCCATCAAGCAATCGGAATTGACCAAGGTTGGGACTCCAAAGGATGCAGCATCGAACATTTTCACTGGTAAGGCACCTTGCAAGATGTTGCCCCTGTTGGGATTGTACATGGCATACATCACATCGACGTCCTTGATCAATTCTGCAAATCCATCCCCATCAAATGCGAGGCTCAGATTGAGATCAACGCCAAGACGAGGGGCTTCGCTTAACAGATGTTCATGAACAACATCTACTGATGTTCCGTCACCTGCGATTTTAATCGATGGCCTGCTTTCCTTAGGGAGATGCTCAATGGCTTGAGTCAGCAGTTGGAACGGTTCTAATTCACGAACCCTACCGAGGTACCCAACGGTCCAATCCTCGTTCCTTTCGTTTTGTTTTTGCTGGTCATCACACCCTTCAGGACGGTTCTCCACGACCATCGCCTTGATCCCGTGTGATTGTAGATATTCTCGAAAACCAGGATGTACCCCGTTCTCGATCGCACCAGAGCTGACGACCACGAGGTTGGCTTTTCGAATGTTCTTCAGGTTTCTTTTTTCCACCCGACCTGCTAGAAAGGCCCGAAGGGTTGAATTTGAATGGCCCATCCTTAACCAGGTGTGTTGCAAATCATGCATGTCAAACACCAATGGAAGTCCAACTTTTTTCTTGAGTTCCACGCCAATGTTGAGTGTGTCGGCATCATGGCAATACACGCAATCTGGAGGATTTGTCAGGAGGGTTTTTTTCACCGTTTTTGCAAAGGCTCGAAGGCCACGCAGGGTGCTTATTTTGGAACCATAGGTGTGCGTGCCAATATGGTAGCGCATCACCCGGACTCCATCTATGATTTCGCTCATCGGTGAGCCTTGCTGTCGGTCGAAGGCATGAACGGTAACTTGGTGGCCGTTCGAAGCCAAAAGTCGAGCGCTTCGCATCACCCGCGGGTCGGGTGAGCAGGCGTTGCTAACCACCATTGCGACGCTCGCCATAATGCATCCAACCTGCGCAAGAACATGAGGTATTCGGCGTTTGTTCGGCTGAGCCCCAAAGGGCGATTATTATGGCCGTTCCGCGCTCAGTTTATACTACACCCAAGTCCGAGGTTCGATTGCTATGGTTGACCAACTCCCAAATCTGGGCCGCGAGGCCGAAATGCTTGCCACTATGGGGATGTCCTCAATGGAGGATTTATTCTCTGATATTCCGGAGGAAGTTCGCATGCGTGGAACACTCCCTCTCCCTGACGCTCAGTCGGAAGAAGAGATCATTGCAGATGCCCGGAGACTGCTCGGCTCGAACGTCGCATTAGGCGAAAGGGTCTCGTTTTTGGGTGCTGGACTTTACCGGAATTATGTCCCGGCGTCGGTGTTTCAATTGATCACCAGGGGCGAATTCCTAACCTCCTACACGCCTTACCAACCGGAGGTCAGCCAAGGCATGCTCCAGGCTATGTGGGAATTCCAAACCCTGATCTCAGAACTTGTTGGCCTCCCTATCGCCAACCTTTCGCTTTACGATGGCTCGACGGCTGCCGCCGAAGCCATCACATGCAGCGTGCGTGTTCATGGTCGAAAAGCCACACAAAAGAACACCGTCTATGTTTCAGAACTCACCCCACCAGATCGAATGTCGGTGATGCAGAACTACTGCCAAGGTGCAGAAATCAAAATCAAAATGCTGCGTCACAATCCAGACGGAACCCTAAATTTGTCTTCCGCCAAAGAGGCAGCAGGATCGTGTGGTGTCTATGTTGAACAGCCAAATCCAATCGGCGTGCTTGACGGTGGTTTGCCTCTGCTAAAGGAAATCATCGGGGAGCACACGGCGCTCATTGTTGGTGTCCAACCTATCTCTCTTGGGATTGTTGAAGCACCCGGTAATTACGGTGCAGACATCGTTGTTGGCGAAGGACAGCCTCTTGGTAGTCCAATTACTGGAGGCGGGCCAATCTACGGCATTTTCGCTTGCAGCAAACCCTACCTTCGACTGATGCCAGGGCGCATCGTTGGTCGAAGCATCGATGTTGACGGTAAAGAGGCATACTGTCTGACGCTCTCTACCCGTGAACAGCACATCCGACGTCATCGAGCAACATCAAACATCTGCACAAATGAAACCCTCATTGCGCTCATGGGTGCGATGCACATGGCGTTGCTTGGACCTGAAGGCTTGCATGATCTGGCTGTCCGTAACATGGCTGCCTGCACCCTCGGGAAACAGAAGTTGGCGGCCATTCACGGTGTGAGCCTGCCTCATCAATCAAGTCACCACTTCCAAGAATTCGTCATAGAGTTGCCCGGTCAAGCCAGCGACTGCCTTGCTTACCTCGACAGCGTTGGAATCGTTGGTGGCTTCGACTTGGCTCGCTGGTATGCAAACCGCCCGAACTGGTTGCTTGTGTCCTTTACAGATCAATCCCGTGCTAATGAAATTGAATTGCTTGCAGCACACATCGAAGCATGGGCGGCAAGTCAGGGGGTGAGTGCATGAGTCACCTGTTCGATCACCACGGGGCCCCAGGCAAGGGTTATTCTCAACCCGCTCCGGTTCTTCCTGCTACAGAAATCAGCGTTCCCTCCTCCCTTGTTCGCAAGCAAGCAGCAAGATGGCCACGAATTTCAGAGCCTGAGATGGTCCGCCACTACACTTGGCTGTCAAAGCGGAACTTCGGTATTGATACCGGATTCTATCCACTCGGTTCGTGCACTATGAAACACAATCCAAGAATCAACGAAGTCATTGCTCAACTTCCAGGTATTGCTGACATACACCCGCATCAACCCGAACATCACCTTCAGGGCTTGTTGTCCATCTATCACGAGATGCAGCACATGCTCGAGGTGTGTGCTGGAATGGATCAAGTAACCCTCCAACCCGTGGCAGGTGCTCAAGGAGAATTCACCGCAGTTCGTTGCATTCAGGAATACTTCCGATTGCGTGGTGAAGACCAACGAACGAAAGTGATTGTGCCCGATTCAGCACACGGAACCAATCCAGCAAGCGCTGCAATGTGTGGTTTTGAAATCGTTGAAATCCCAAGCCGAACAGACGGCCGCATTGACCTTGATGCCTTGCGGGCTGTAGCTGATGAGACCACTGCGGTGATGATGATCACAAATCCAAACACCCTCGGACTGTTCGAAGCTGACATCCTCGAAGCCTCTGCCATTGTTCATGATGTTGGCGGGCAGATGTACTACGATGGTGCGAACTTCAATGCTATCCTGGGCATTACTTCACCGGGATTGATGGGCTTCGATGCTGTGCATTTCAACCTGCACAAGACCTTCAGTCAGCCGCACGGTGGTGGCGGGCCAGGTTCTGGTCCAATTGGAGTCAAAGCCCATTTGGCAGATTTCTTACCAGGTCCAATTGTCAAGAAGCGCCCCATCATGGGCGATGAGGCAAAGCATGCCATAGAGGACATGTGGTTTGGTTGGTACGAACCAGTTCACAGCATTGGTAAAGTTCAGCAATGGCACGGCAACGCAGGCGCAGTGATTCGATGTTGGGCCTATTACCGTCGATACGGGAACGGTCTCAAAACCATGTCTGAGCATGCTGTTCTCAATGCAAATTACCTGCGTCATGCCCTCCATAGAGAAGCCGAAAAAGCAGGTGTCTCTGACATGATTGTCGACGGTGCTGAAACAGATGTGGCAAAACACGAATTCACAATTTCACTTGGTCCGGCAAAAGAAAGCCACGGCATCTCAGCAATGGACATCGCCAAGGGTTTGCTGGACATGGGTTACATGGCACCGACCGTCTATTTCCCACTCGTCGTCCCTGAATGCATGATGATTGAACCAACTGAAACCGAAAGCAAGGAAACGCTCGATACCTTTGCAGAAGATTTCGCCAAGGTGCTTCAAGTCGATGCTGAAACGTTACATGCAGCGCCGATCACAACTCCTGTTCGACGCGTCGATGAGGTCTACGCTGCACGTAATTTGTGCTTGCGCCACCCGTACGACGAAGATTGAAATCAAAGCGAATGCCGTAAATACGGTAGCAGGTTGGGCAGAGTATGGAACTGCGTGACTTCTCCAAAAGAGGTTGGACGCGCGTCAAGTTGGAATCGAGGGCCTCCGTTGCATTGTTTCCAATTGCATGGGGGCTTCTGCCCATCGCTTTCGGGTGGCTTATGTGGTTCACCGGAACCAACGTGGATTGGGTCCCCTACCTTGGTGTTGCAGGAATGCTTCTCATTATGATGGGCGGACTTGCAGGTCTTTCCTCACGCATGGGGTCTCTTGGAGCAACCAGGGTTGGTATTGGCTTGTTTTGCGTGACCTTCTCCATTGTTGCCTGGGCGCTTGTCAGCCAAGGTTCGTTTCCTACCGTTGGCGGGCTTGTGTTTTCGTCCGCAGCCGTCATTGCCTTGGTCAAAGGCTTGGATGTCGTGTTCAAAGACGGCGGTTATGTGTTTGAGCGACCTTGGAACCCTAAGGTGCGGCTGCCTGTTGATTCACTGTTGGGATGGGAGATCAAAACCACACGGTTCAATCAGCAATCGATGGCCGTTAAGCGGTTTGGCTCTAATCAATTCGTAACAATTTACGGCCGCATGGTCAATAATGATGCATATCTGTGCTTTGATGTGCTTGGCTGCATCGACAAAAATGAGTTTGAATCGTTGAAGTTCACTATTGATCTCGATGGGTTCGATGAAGCCATGAACGATGCTGAAGAATGATGCTTTTCGTCGTTCTGGGGCAAGAATATCAAGAGACATCTTGATGAACCACCCGCGCCGGCATCGACTCATGGATGTTACCATACTCTTAGGCTCGTCATCTGACCTACCGATAGCCGAAAAATGTACGAAAATACTCGACCACTTTAGCGTGACCTACCAACTTCGTGTTGCAAGCGCTCACCGCTCACCAGTGTTCGTTGAAGAAATTATCAATCAAGCCGAAGAGGATGGCTGTCAAGTCTTCATCGCCATGGCTGGTCTTGCTGCTGCACTTCCTGGTGCAGTTGCGGCATTGACCACCAAGCCAGTCATCGGTGTGCCGTGCGGTGGCCGTGTGCCATACGACTCGCTTCTTTCGATCGTCCAACTTCCACCCGGTGTTCCAGCAGCAACTGTTGGTGTTGACCGAGGGGATAACGCTGGTTACCTTGCTACCCAAATTCTCGCTCTCAAGAACCCGACTTATGCCGCAGCACTCAAACAAAACAAACTCGATCAAGTCGCTCGAGTCAAGGCTCAGGATGCAGAAGTCAACGGGGGACAGTGAATGTTCGATACCTCGGAGTTTATCGAGGAATCCATTGCTACACTCCGAGAAACCATTGACGACATTGCCATTATTGCATGCTCCGGCGGTGTTGATTCGACCGTTGCTGCAGTTATTGCCAACCAAGCTGTTGGTGAACTGCTGCATTGCGTCTATGTCGATACAGGCTTCATGCGAAAAGGTGAGACCGAGGATATCGAAGCATTGCTGGCCGCCCAAGGCATCAAGAATCTCGTGACCGTTAAGGCAGCAGATCGCTACTTTGAGGCGCTCCAAGGCGTCACAGAGCCTGAGCAAAAGCGGAAGGTCATCGGTGAATTATTCATCCGGATTTTTGAGGATGAACAGGAAAAGGTTGGAGCGAAATACCTTGTTCAAGGCACCATTGCACCGGATTGGATTGAGTCTGGTGGTGGCGTTCGCGACACCATCAAATCGCATCACAACGTTGGTGGTCTTCCCGAAGACATGACGCTAACTGTCGTCGAACCTTTGCGCGATTTGTACAAAGACGAAGTTCGTGATTTAGCCAGAGCACTCGAGATCAATGTGGCAGAACGCCAACCGTTCCCTGGGCCGGGACTTGCTGTTCGTACCCTTGGTGAACTCACACCAGATCGAGTGGCCGTTGTGCGAGAAGCGTGCGCCATTGTTGAAGAAGAATTCGAGGCAGCTGCGGCCGCAGGTGAAATGGAACTTCCATGGCAATACTTTGCAGCCTTGCTTCCGGTTCGCAGCGTCGGCGTTCATGGCGATGTTCGTGCCTATGGTGAAACCATTGTCGTCCGTGCCGTACAATCCATGGACGGTATGTCCGCCCGGTACTCAGAGATTCCTCATAGCATCTTGCAGAAGATCAGCACCCGAATCACAAACACCGTCAAGGGTGCAGTCAATCGTGTGGTCTATGACATCACCCATAAGCCACCTGGCACAATCGAGTGGGAATAAACTCGGAAGGGTTCAATTTACGCCGATTGTGGGGCTCGAACCCACGACCTTGGGATTAACAGTCCCACGCTCCACCAGCTAAGCTAAATCGGCAACCTTGGCCAATCGCCTCCCCTTTATGACGGCTTCGGGGCGTTCACTCTCATTCGACGACCTTGATGAGCCGTTGGTTGCCCTCAATTTTTGTCAAGGAGAGGTTCAGGGCGTGGTCAAGGGCTCTTTTCTGAGAAGGTGAAATTGGCTGGTTATGATGAATCTCACACCAAGCACTCCCACTTTGAAGTTCTCCGCCCTTTGCGGTAAGAAGGACACAACCGACCGCAGAATCAATGGTATCTTCAATGTTGAAACGTCCAGCACCGTGTTCACGGAGCACTTCCGCAATCAGCATTGAATCAATGGATTCAACCCAACCACCGCTTTTTGATTTGAATACTGTGACATGGCGCGCAGATTCAAGCACTGATTTTGGATCTTCCAACAATTCTGATGCCGCTTGGGGCGTCACACCTTGTGCGATGCACATGCGTTCAAACCGCTTAGCAGCGGTGCCATTGCTAAGCGACTGACTGATGCGTTGTTCGCCTTCCAATTGAGTTGAGACTAAGCCAAGGAGTGCCAGGATGGCTCCACCTTGCAAGGCCACAAGGTCGTGTGTGTCCTTTGTCCCCCGTCCATTCAACACCTCGACGCTCTCCAACACCTCGAGCGCATTGCCAATATGGCTACCAATCGGTTCGTCCATCTCGGTGATCTGGGCGATGGTATTGATGCCCAACCCCTTTGCGGTGTTGACCATTGAACGGGCCAATTCCGTTGCTTGCTCTTCGGTTTTCATGAATGCAGCTTTGCCGCATTTGACATCAAGCACAAGTGCCTTAAGTCCCTCAGCCGCCTTTTTCGATACGATTGATGCGGTGATGAGAGGAACGCTGTCGACGGTGTTGCTGACGTCTCGGATGGCGTACAAAAGGCCGTCAGCAGGCGCTATGGCATCATTTTGTGCTGCTATGCAACATCCAATTGCATCCACGCAATCCCTCATTTCCGAGGGGGTGAGCTGGCAATTGAATCCGGGGATGGATTCCAATTTGTCAATTGTTCCGCCGGTGTGGCCAAGCCCACGGCCGGCTAACATGGGCACTTCCACACCACATGCTGCAAGGGCTGGCGCTAGCATCAGCGACATTTTGTCACCGACACCGCCAGTGCTGTGTTTGTCAGCAATAGGTCGGCCTTTGTCCCAAGTGAGCACAGCACCTGAGTGCATCATGCCCTTGGTGAGCGACACCGTTTCTTTGACTGAAATACCATGCTTGTGTACGGCTTTGAGCCAGAGGGTGATGGTGTCCACAGGTAATTTTCGTTGAGCGACTGCATCGATGAACGCTGCGAGGTCTTTGGGGTCCATTTCTCGCCCATGGTCTACGGCGTTGCATAAACGGGATACAAGATCGCTCATGCTTCATCCTCTGGTTCTGCCAGACCAATCTCGACCAAACGTTGATGCAAGTAGGCACCCGCAGTGATGGATGGATAGAGAGGTTTGCCTCCTGTTTGGGCGATGAATTCCGGGCGAGGCGTCAAATCAATGTCATTGCGAGGATGCACAAACATCGGCATCGAGAATCTCCGACTGGTCGTGTCTTTGGGATTCACCACTCGGTGGGTCGTTGACTGGAACAAACCATTGGTGAGGTTTTGGAGCATGTCACCCGAATCGACGATGATATAGCGTGCATCACCTTCCACTTCAATCCAACTTCCATCATGGTCCATCACTTGGAGGCCATCAGCGGTTGCTGTGACAAGCAAGGTGATTAGATTGATGTCTTCGTGAGCGGCAGATCGAACAGCGCCCGCAGGTGCGTGTTCGCCCACCGGAGGATAGTGTATGATTCGCATGATGGTGTTTCCTTCTTGGCTCATTTCCCCTAGCCAATGTTCTTGATGGCCCAAGTAAAGGCTGCATGCTCCAAGAATTCGTTGAGCCAGTCCTTCCATTCGATTGAATAAGTCATCGATCACACCTTTGAATTCGGGTGCATCTGCTTCTGGCCATACGTTGGCTGGGTAGGTTGGTTGTGGTCCTTCACCAGTGTGCGTTCTTCCATTTTGCCAGAATTCTTTCAGATCAGGTGCATCGTTATCCTTTGCGTGTTCGACACCGAAGGCTGTGTAGCCGCGTTGATGCGAAATTTCTGGCTGTAAATAGCGTTGTTTGGTGGTCTTTGGTAATGAGAAAAAGACATCACTTTGCTCATAGGATTGTTCAATCAGGTCCAAATCAATCCCGTGATTTTTGAGAGCAAAGAAACCGATGTCCTTCAGTGAATCTCCAACGGCTTGAACAAAGCGCTCCTGCTGGTGCTTATCTCCAAGTAGATCGGCGAAATCAACCGTTGGTATTCGGCGGCTCACATTCATCACTGATCCCTAATCTTAGAGAGGAGTCTTAGCATTTCGAAGTAGACCCAAATAACGGTGATTAACAATCCGAATGCAGCCCACCATTCACCAGATTTTGGTGAGTTGTTGCTGATACCGCGCTCAATAAAGTGAAAGTCGAGGATCAGATTGAGTGATGCAACACCAAGAATGAACAAAGTCAACAGAATACCCAGAGGTCCCGAGGAATGGAGGAAGGGTACGCCTAAATTTGTGAACAGCGACAGAACGATTGACACCATGTACATGGCGAACACGCCGATCGTGAGGGTGATGACGACGGCTTGGAATGCAGGTGTCGCTTTAATGATTTTAGTTGACCAAAGGAAATACATGACGCCGATGATACAGACTGTGCCTAAGCCAGCCTGCAAGACAATTCCGGAATATGCTCCTTCATACACAAACGATACTCCACCAATGAGCATACCTTCAAACAAGGCGTAACAGATCGCCCCTGGTGCTGGATTTTTTGGCCTCGCAAAAATCATCACCAATGCGGTGATGAGACCACCCACGAATCCAATTCCCGAGAGAAGGGCCATTGCCAAAAGGTTTCCAGATGCGCCTAAAGAAACGGTCACTAGGGCAGTAAGGATTGTGATGCCAAACAGAACGCCAATCTTCTGCATTGTCCCTTCATAGGACATGGTTTCGTAGCCGGGGATGTTGCTCCAAAAATTGTTGGACAACACTGGGTTGCTCGTCGAGGTGACTGCTCGCATGGCGTGAAATGCCAAGAGGTCCCTTGTCAATCTTGTGACGTTTCAGCATGTGCATTGACTTGTTCTTGGTAGTACACTTGCAACTGGTCCATCGACCATCCTTGGTCCAAGTAGGTGCGAACCATTGCCTCGTCCCAGCCAGGAACCCTTGCGAGATCGGCTTGAGTGACTTCAACTGCCGTTGCATCATCTGTCGAGCCGCTGCCGTCGAGGACTGGAGTTTGCCATCCGTCGGTCGAAACCGGTTCAGCAGCGAGGGCGTCGTGCTGTGCCGCATTCAGAGTGATCAAATCCTTTGTTTCTTCAGCTTCCTGTTCGATTGAACGAAGGATTTTGAAGGCACCAAAAGCCAGGATTACACCAGCAAGCATGAGCATGAGCATCAAATTTGAGCCCAGATTCGTTTCATCGCTGGCACTTGGTGTGGACTTGGCCAATCGCTGTTCTGTCGAGCAGCCTTCGACGTTCACCGACAAACCAGCGTCTGTGTTTGGACAGGTATCATCGGCGTTGATGACTCCATCAGCATCATCGTCGAGAGAGCCATTGTCCACTGGAGTGGTTGTGCCACTCGCATCATCAATGCCCCCGAGGTCGCACCCAAGAACTTCTGATTCATTGACGCCATCGTTGTCGGCATCTGCAAGCAACAGGGCATCTCCGGGGTAGACATCTGCTATGGTCGGGTCGAGCGCTGTTGACTGAGCCCATGCGACTTCAGTGCCATCAGGGATACAATCTCCGTCGGTATCTGCGTTGGTTGGGTGGCTGCCAAGGTCGTATTCCAATTCGTTCGAGAGTCCGTCACCATCAGCATCGTACAAGCCCTCCATCATGTTCGGTCCAGGGAGTGTTCTTGTGGTTCGGTTGAGGCCATTCGCCACTTCCCAAATATCAGGCAATCCGTCTTGATCTGTGTCCGTGACATTATCGAGGCGGTTCCAATCATCGAACCATGCCATTCGGAACGGTGCAGCAACTTCTGCAGAGGTGAGCACTACGCCCATCTCTCGGTTGCGGTTGACCGCAGAGTTGCCCCAGTTGATTGATGAAATCAGGACGGTTTCCTGGTCGATGATGAGGCCCTTGTTGTGCAGCTTAGACACATCATCATCTTCACCCATAACGACCGCTGCAACATCAAGACCATCGCTTGAGTTCCATACTTCGTTGAAGGTGTCCACAACGTCTTGTATATCCTGGTCCAAGTAGGCGCCATTGATGATCAAACGAACGGATACGCCATCTTCGGCTGATTGACGAAGAGCAGTGAATATTGGATTGTCTCCCCAGCCCCACGACCAGTCCATGTCTAGGTATTGTAAGGACAAGAGCAATTCATCCTCTGCACTTCCAATCAATTCAACCAACCCTTCGATGCAGTTGTCCGGGCAGGTGAGCAGTTCTCCATTCACGGTTGCAGTGATGGGGGATGCACGGTCGCCGTCAACCGGGGTTGCCGCCGGCATGTTCCAACCATTTGGCTCGTCTGAAGCGGATGCAGGTGTGATGTGCTGTCGCAATGGTTCCTCATCGAAGGCCATTTGTTGAAGAACGATGGTTGCAAGTTCGACGTTTTCGATCAATGCACCCCAGTCCATGTTTCCACGGACTCCTGGTGCAGGCATTGAGGAGTTTTTCCAATTTCCTGAGGAAATCCAAACGCTGGTTCCGTCGCGAACGGCTACCTTGCTGTGAATGTAAGCATAAGGCTCGTCGCCCCCATCACCGAACCAGTATGTGGTGACACCAGCCTTGACAAGTTCACTCGCGATGCCGTATTGGTTGATCATGTCAAAGTTTGACCAGAAGCCTTGAGACCCTGCATCAAGCACCACAGTGACATCGACGCCACGGTTCTGTGCGTCGATTAATGCCTGAGCCAACCGCGGTTCTGAGAGTTGGTACACATGGACATTGAGGCTGGTTGTCGCCCCTTCAATCCAATCGAGGACGTCAAGCAGACCATCGGTTGGGCCAATCAAAGGCGTGACGATGGATTCTCCAGAGAAATCTTGGTCCTCACAGAAGGTGCTTCCGCCAAGGCGTCCCCAGCGCTCGTGCCAGTCAACAACTTGGTCGGTGTCATCAAGCAATCCGCATCCATCACCGCGGTGATAGATGATGAGGTCGATGCCCGTTGTAGGCTCGACCAAACTGATGCCACTCCAACCCTGGACATCGACCGGACCGTTGCCGTATACGATGGTATCGGCAAGGGCTCCAGATGGGCCCATCACATGGAGTGCTGCTCCGTCATTCGGAAGCGTTGGTGGATCTGTGAAGGCTGATGCGAACCCTTGGATCATGCCATCCTCGTAGACACTGAGGCCGTTTGGATCAGCGGCAAAAATAACTGCACTTCCAGCAGGTATGGTGATGTCTGCGAAGGTGAAATCATCAGTGCCACCTGATGTAACTACGCTGAACGTCCACCCGTCAAGATAAGCGGTGTTCTCGCCCATATTGCTCAGTTCAAAGAATTCAGTGTTTGAGGAAATACTGGTCTTACCTTCGCTCATCAAGCGGGTAAACTTGATGTCATTAATTTGTGCGAATTGCGAAGCATTTGGCTCTTCTGCTCCCGGACTTGGCCACATTGTGTGCACCCAAGAAGCCGCAGCGTCCGCACCAGGCATCATGGTTTGACAATCGCTGACAATGCTCCACTGCACTGTTTCAATCGGGACTCCATCAGGGTTGGAAAGAGTAAACGAATCTCCGAGACCAGTCAGCATGGATTTATCCATCAAGAACACAGCGCGTGCTCCAGGCTGGACAAGTGTTGCGTCCCACCCTTCAGTGGCGTTCCACATTGAATCGGCTCGAATGAACCGTCGATCTTGATCTATGGTATCAATTCGCCAGCGACTAAGGTTGAGCACATCATCGCCCGTGTTTTTGAATTCAATCCAGTCTTCAAGCGGTTCAATTGAATCATCATCGCAAGAGGCAAGAACTTCAGTAACAATGACGCTTTCTGACTCGGTGTAGACGGGCCAAACTGGGTTGATTTTCCCGGGGCTGACCCAAGCAGAAAGCAACCACTCTGCACCAGTTCCTGCGCTCGTCCCGTTAGGGCCAGCGCCAGCATGGGTGCTGTTTGGTGCGATGAGGGATTCACCTTCAACAGTGGAAGACCAGCCGATAGTGTCCATCACCGCACCAGTGGCGTCCACTAATCCAATCGAGTCGGGTGTGGTGTGCTTGAGGTAGAAACTGCTGGTTCCGTTGAGGGCAATTAAAGCGACCCCGCCGGGTTGAATCACCGATGTCGATTGAAGTGGCATGTTATACTGGTGCAGGGTTAATGTTCTGCTTGCAGCCTGAAGTTTCCAGCCTCCAACATCGATGGCTTGGTCGCCTTCATTCTTGAGTTCCAACCATTCGCCAAGAGGCCATGGTTGAGAATCGCTGCCGATGCCATCTGGCATGACTTCTGAAAAGAAGACATTACCTGTGTTGTCCATTGCGCCGGGCTCAGGTTGACCAGGCGTCATCCACGGTGATGGTACCCACGGGTCCGTTGGATTTTCTGCTGGAATAAGCGAAACATTTCCTCCGTAATCAGTGGCGTACCAAGCAGCGTCAACGATGCTTCCTGTTGCATCTGCAAGCATGAGATGATTGTAAAAATTCCATAGTTCTGTCCCCGTGGTAAATTGAACAATTCTTCGGCCATCTGCTTCAATGATGGCGCCAGCTTGCGTGTCATTGCTGACGAGCGTTGCTGGGTCCAATAAGGTTACATTGCCCATGCCGTCGATGATGGACCAGCCACTCAAATCGATGTCAGTTGGACCATCATTGAACAGTTCTAACCATTCTCCATCTGGGAATGGTGTTCCATCTGCGGAACTGTTTGAAAGCAATTCTGTCATTTTTAGAGGCGAAGTGGCCGTCACAATCTGGTCGAGTTGAGGTGGGTTCGGTGCGTTTGGCGTTGGGTATGCAGCGTAGACCATGTAGGTCGAAGATTGGTCGTTGACCAGTGAGAATCCTGGTTCGTTATCGGTCCATGCGACCTGTTCAGAGATGCTCCCATTGGGCCATTTTAGGTCGAGGGCTTCGACTCCATTATTGAGCATGCTTGATCCTGAACCGTTGACTGCAATGATGCGGGTGCTGCCGGGAGCAATCATGTAGCCCGTGCTTGTTGCGTCGACGAGGTGTGATTCATTGAACAACAGCACCTTACCAGCTTGGTCTTGAATGCTCCAACCGGTGAGGTCGATATCGGATGAACCAGTGTTGATGACTTCGACCCATTCGCCACCGGGCCACATGTCACCGTCAAAACTTGGCCAAGCATCAGCCATCACTTCGTTGATGTGGAGGTCGGATGGGACAATAGTGGGCCCTCCTGTGCCGCTCCCAGTGTTGATTCCACCGGGTGTGGGGTTGTTTGTCGAAACCCAATCGTTGGTTGCACCAGTGGCATCCTCTTCGAAGCTTACACCGGACGGTGCTCCACTGCTGGAGAAGGTCCACGTTGCTTGGTCAATGTTGACTCCAGATGCGGTGTGCAAGGTCAGGATGTCGTTGGTGTTGGCAAGATAGAACATGCTGTTGGAAAGTCCGTTGCGTGAGATGACCATGTATTCACCGGGGGAAAGTTCCCATGAAGCAGAATTGTTGGCATCGTAATCAACAATTGTGGTGGAGTTGAAGTAGAGCGTTTTGGATGCTTTATTTGTGGCGTACCAACCGAGAACATCAACGGTTGTGTTCCCGCTGTTGAACACTTCAAACCACTCGCCGCCCGGCCATGCTGCATCGTCATATCCATTGGGGTTTGGCAAGGCTTCGTTGAGGCAGATGTCACCTGAGCAGGCTGTCGAACGAGCCGATGTCATCACCGGGGTTTGGTCATCAAGGTCAATGGTGACAACGGTTCCAACCGTGGAAAAAACCAACAGAAGCGCGAGCAGGACGGGGCGGAGTTTAGAGATCATAGACTCACCTATACCCCGACGTGATGGTCAAAGGGCATAGGGCTTGTGCCTGCGAACCATGGTGGATTTTGCCAGCAGTTCACAGGAATCCTGCGTTGTCAACGAGGTTCTTGAACATCAAAATCATAATCGGAACGAGAATTACGCCCATGGCGTGACTTCGTCGAATGCCAAGGCGAGGTGGTAACAATCCAATCATCGTTCCAACAATCAAGACTGACAAGCCAATGAAACCGGTGCTGACGAAGACTAAGGCTCCGACGAACAAAATGACGCTCATGATCATCTGCTGGAGGGGGATTGCTGCGTGAAGCCGGAGCATTCCCTGGCCAACATAGCGCATTATTGGCATGGACATAAGACCGGCTGCGAGGGTGATCGCCAGAAGGCGGATGAAGTCAGCAGTCGGCTCGAGGTTGCTCCATGTGTCAACAGGGTACATCGCTTTGAGCGCCAAAGTTGCACCTGAGCGTGAGCGACTAATGATGTACAAGAAACCTAGGACGCAGACCGTGACTGCCGTGTTGACCGCAGAAAGAATAGCAATGATTTCCAAATCCTGTTTGGTCTGAGGCCCTTCAACACCATCCTCGGATTCTGCTTTTGCAATCTCGAGAAGTTCATCATCGCTCATTTCGGTCAGTCGGCGAGTTTCCCAATCCATTCCATAGCCGGCTTTTCCTTGTACTTTCGCAACAACGTTTCGCCCCCCCATCACCAACACGGTGGCTTGGGATGCAGTCATTCCGGGAAGCACGCCCATGGATGCACCTGCCACACCAGACCAAAAGCAAGGTACGAGGAGTGGCTTTGCAGGCGGTAAATCCCAGTTTTCTTTTTGAGGGGGTAGGTGAGATGTTGTGGCGTAAATATCGAGTAAATTTGCGATGCCAAACAGTCCGGCGAGGCCTGGCAGCAACAGACTGGCCCCGGGCATGTTGATCGGCGAACTTGCAGGGAGAGCGGTCGGGCCAATGATGGTCCATCCAAACAATCCCGCAAGAAGGAAAAATGCAGTTGCAGTGAAAAATCCGGCAAATCGTGAATCAGTACTAAACATCCCACCTGTCAAAGTTTGCAACCACATCGGCCAATCAAGCCGGGTGGTTTCAGTGGCCAGCAGCAAGGCAGAAATCACCAAGAGAATGAAGGGAAGCATGGTTCGAAGGGAATCATACCAACCCAATTCAGGGCCAAAGGCGATTCGAGCGAGAACAATCAACGGCAAGGAGAGGAACAGACCGAGTTGGGAGCCACGAGCTGACCACGCAACCCCACGAGCAGCGTTGCCTGAGAGCAGCATGCGGTGGCCCGGCAATAACGACAGGGCTTGGTCCGCATCCGGTGCCCCCATGAGCGCTGATGGGATGTAATTGAGGAACGTGTGCACTGTTCCTGTCGATACAATGATTCCAGCAACGGCGGAAAGTGGGATGCCCAATGCCAACAAACTTGGTGACAACGCTAACAGAATCAACGCCACATTGTTGACGTGGAACCCGGGAATGATGCCCGTTAAGGAGCCCATGAACACTCCAAAGAACAGAGCGAAGAGCATCCACCCAAGTTCGTAAAAATAAGCGTCCAACATTGTTCCACCTCACGAGTTAGGGTTGCTGTCTTGCTCCAATTCTGAGCGATCGTCTTCGCCATCCCCGTCGGTGTCTGGGTTGTTGACGTTCATGCCATTGGCGCTCTCAAGAGAGTCCGCCACTCGATCACCATCGCTGTCCAATGCGTCAGCACCGTCGAGGGTGTAGACCAGGGACACTTCGTTCGGGTGTTCGACCTGACGCAACCGTCCTGACCATGTCATTGAGATGTTTGAGTGGAGGTCATCGGTGCCAATTGGATTGAGGTCGAGGTTGAGTCGAAGGGATTGTGAAGATCCATCCCTGTAGAGGAACCAGCCGTCGTCTTCTTGCACGGCTTTTCCGTTGATCAATACATGCGTGTTTTTGGCGTACCCCCACTGAGTGGCGCCGTCGTCCCAAAGCAGGCTTTGAGGAGCAGGTGGTTCACCCACAAGTTGGTAATTTTGAACCATGAGGCGCATCATCATCTTTTCATCGTCCCATGAAACGGTGACGTTGGCAATGAGTCCTTGACCGGATTCAATCCAGTTGGTCCGCGTCGACGGGAACGACATGGCAACTCGCGTTTGGCCAAAAGTGTAGGTCTGGCTATCGACAAAATACCCATCGGTGTCCAGTGGTTCAAAGGCGTACTGCATGAAGGTACTGAGTGTGTAGACTTTGTTTGGCGTCTCAAGCATAGAGGCTGGGTTCGCCGAGAGCATGGCTTGCATGGACATTGCAGTCATGGGGTCGATGAGGTTGGTGCCATTGCCGTTGTTTGCATCGATGCACCACATGCTGCGGTCATCGTTCCACATCAACCGTCCCGTGGCTTCGTATGCAGAGCCGTTGTATCCATTGGTTTCAGCGTTAGAAATGTCTTCATCGGTTGGTAGGATGCAAATCATGTTGCCGTTTGGTCCAAAGAGGGTCCACTGATCGTTATTGATTAGGACCGTTCCTGCCATTGAGACCATGCTTCCTGATTCGTAACTCCATGTCGATTCACCAGCCCATTCAAGTTGGTTAGGTTGGGGTGTATAACCATCGACAAGAATAATTTCAGGCCCCTGAGTCAAAAACGCCCATCGGAGATTGGTTTCTTGGTAACTGAGCATACCGGTCACTTCGACTTTGGAATCGGCTTCGATCCACACGCCAGGTGCTGATTGGATGAGCAACTGAAGTTGATGCGCAGCGTTTCCTGGATGGTCGGTGATGTAGGCGGAGGTGTAAATTGCATCCTTATTGATCGCTTCGCTGATGAATCCTGTAATGGTGACAATCTCTCCCGAATAGACTTCTGGCTCAACGGCTAGATCGCTCAGAGTAAGGCGTTGGACTTCTGGTAAACCTGATGACTCCCACCAAATGGCGCCGGCCCCGGTTGATTGAAGGTAGAATCGTCCGTTGTAATCGACCACGGCCCCCATCACGGTGACGTTGGTACCTATCGGAGGTTTCTCTCCAGTTGAATACCAGCGAACGCTGATGACTCCAGTGTCGTCCTCAACAACCAAGTCAACTCGGTCTTCACCGCTGCCATACCGGTCCTCAATCCATGAAATGACGGTACCTTCGACCAGAACAGTCTCGCGGTTGTGGTTGACCAAATCTTCAACCAAAACCACCTGTGGTTCCCTGACCATGGCGTACCAGTTGAGCGATGCCACCAAGAAAACAGCAAGTGCAAACATCACCCAAAGTTTCTGACCACGGGTCGCTGGATCATCGTCGGTAATTTTGAGCATGATGTCCTTGAGAGCATCGGCCATGGTGTGGTCAACCCAACTCCAGCCATAGCCGTTTGCACGGGGGAGCATCGTGACATTCTCCCGAAATGAGCCATTTTTGCGGGGTCCACTTTTTTAATGCGTGGACCGAGGGGGTGGTTGGGGATGGCGATGAGGGACCGCGTGATTCGTGATGAAATTCACAAAGATATCTTGGTGCCTGCCCGCCATGCAACCATCATCGACACTAAGGAATTCCAACGTCTTCGAAACATCCAGCAACTTTCAACATGTGAATATGTTTTTCCTGCTGCAAACCACAACCGCTTCGCTCATTCCCTCGGAGCCTACCATTTGGCTGGGCAACTCACTGCTTCTCTCCAAGAGGTTCAACCGGGGATTCTCAGCGATGAAGACGCAGAATTGGTTCAATTAGCAGCCCTGCTCCATGACATTGGCCACCCACCTTTCTCCCATGTTTTGGAAACGCCGGATGTCTACGCAACATACCATTCTCACGAACATTGGGGCCGTGTGTTGTTGGAATCAAGTGACACAGAGGTCGGCGCAGCAGTTACCAATGTGCTCGGCGAGGCTCGAACTGAACGGCTGTTCGCCCTCATGGACGGTGCATCGGAGCATGCAGGTGAAGCAATTCCCCCGTTCATGAAAGAAATTGTATCAAGCCAACTGGACGTCGATCGGATGGATTACATGGTCCGTGATCAAGCGAACACAGGCGCGCAAATTGGTGGTTTTGACATCGCCCGAGTTCTGCGTGCTCTTCGTGTGGGCGATGACGGGCATTTCTTCGTCAAATCGTGGGGTCTTCCCGCCATTGAAGCTTATCTGGTGACGCGATACCACATGTATCACCAAGTGTACTTTCACAAGGTCAACATGTTGACCCAGAATTACCTCGTGAAGATGCTCTCGAGGGCCCGTGCATTGGCTGAACAAGGGGAACTCACTCTTTCTTTGGCCCTGCAAAAAATGCTGCTCGACAAAAACTTAGACGCCCAAGGCTATGCAAGTCTGAATGATGCACACATTCGTGTCGCCATTCCCGAATGGGCAGAACATGAAGACGAAATTCTCTCAAATTATGCCATGAAGATGATGTCGAGGCGAGGTTTTCACAAGTCCCTTCGCATTGAAGGCCTCACCACGGAAATGGTGGGTGTTGTCCGAGATCGAATCGAAGCGGAGGTGGCGGAGGCTGGTTACGATCCTGCTTCTGAGGTGATTTATGCTCGGATTTCTAAGAAAGGGTACAAGCCATACGCCCAAGGCATTCGAATTGAGGATGGCGGAGATGCTTCAGAACATTCTCCCCTCATTCGCTCGCTCACTCAACCAAATGAACGCGCCTTGATTTTCGTTCCAGAGGCAATACGGGACGGGCTTGAACAACGCGTTCGTGAATGGATCAAACCCTCCCAATCATCGCTTGTTCATTTCGAGTGAAGCGGATAACTTGATGAGTTTGACCAAGTCCAGCAACACAGGGGCCTGTAGCTTAGTCGGTTAGAGCGCCCGGCTCATAACCGGGAGGCCAGGGGTTCAACTCCCTTCGGGCCCACCTTGAAATTGGCTGTTTTTATTGCCTATGCACAGTTTTTATCTCGGATATTGGAGAAAAATAATTTCCCCTTTCAAGAGGATTTCTTTCCCATTTTATCACAACGGTTATGAGTGTCGCATCAGTGGCGTTGTCTGTTAGGTGAAGTTAGTATGATGAAGCGTGCCGTGTTCATTCTTGCCCTTTATGTCGGTTCCTTGATGTTGGTCGCAGTACCAGCAGCAGCACAAGCCCCTACTGCGGCTATTTCATTATCCTGTGCTCCAATCTCCATTAACGTGGAAGTGAAGCCCGGTTCTACCTACTCAGGATTCACCACTTGCACTGCAAGCAACCCAACCACCTATCAAGAAAAAATCAGCATTCTGGTGACGAGCGATGGCCTTGCGACGGCATCACCCGGTGACATGTACATCGGTGGAAATCAAGAAGTGGACTTCCAAATTTCTGTTCGGGCTACACCTTACTTGACCATGCAAAGCCGAACATTGTCCGTTTCTGCAACCGTCCAAGAAATCAACAGTTTGCCGCCGGTCAACACGGCTTCCTCGCAGAACAACATGATCGTCAACATCATGCAGTATTCTCTGGTTCAGGTGGAAGCAGTTGAGCCATTCGTTCAACTCATGCCAAAGAAGGACAAGAACTTCGAATTCAAGGTCTATAACCTCGGCAATCAAATTGACTTCATGAAGGTCGGTGTGACCGATGCGAGCCGAGATGACCTCGAACAGGCAGGATTCACCATCAACTTGCCAGCAGTGAAGGTCCAAATCGACGCCATCCCAACAGCAACAAACGTCCGAGTGATGGCACGAACACCGAAAACACAAGGCTGGAGCGATGCTTACCACGTGCTTGACTTCTACGCTGAATCGGAATTCGCCTGCAACAACGGCGGTTGTATCCGTGAGTCACAGATGATCACTGTCTATGTCCGTGGTGTCTATCTCCCAGGTTTCGAAGTTATTCCAGCTCTTTCCATGCTCGCTCTTGCAGCAGCAGTTGTCGGCCGCCGTATGACCGGTAGCGAAGACGAAGAAGGGGAATGGCGTGAAGCCGCTCCCGGTCTGTGACGGCTTGTTGCGATGCCCCTTGCAATAGGGTTGCACATGACCCTTACAGGGGTTGGTTTGATAATCCCCAGTGCCCAAGGTACCTCTAACAGGGATTTCTATGAGTGGATTACTGGACAAAGCGACCGCCGCAAAAGAAGCAGAACCAGTCGAAGCCGTGAAGGTTGAACCGGCACCTACTCCAAAAAAATCCAACGGTGAGTCAAAGGGTTTGATGTCAGCATCTACCTCATCATCTTCTGACAGCTCTCCAATGGATTACCTTCAACAAGCAGGTTGGGGCATCATTGTTCTTGCTGGAATTCTTTCACTACGTGGTGGTGAGCTTGGATTAGTTGTCGTTTCAGTAGTCGCACTCATTGGTGTTCTATGCTTGGTTCAGTTTGAGCGAATGAAGCCTGAACTTTCCACGGTTAAGATTGCAGTTTCTGTTGTTTTGGCTGTCATTATCGCCTTGGGCCCGTACGCAGCTCTGGCTATTATCCCTGCGGATTCATCAATGGCACTCACTCAAATTGAGGTAGATCAAGATAGCGATGAACTCACGTTTTATGTGCGTGGAAGCTTTGATTCGTCATCCGTTACAATTACCTCAGAGGGCACAGAACTTTGGACTGGATCCGAATCATTGAGTAATGATTTTGCTAAATTCAGAGTTCCGATCAGTGAATTCTTCGAGGGTAACGCTCAGAACAACCTAGGTGAATCAATCAAGGTCTACGAGATAAACGTAGAAGCCAACGACGGACAAACCCAAACCAGAATCATCACTCCAAGTTTCCTCAATCGGGAAGTTCTCAATTCGGGTTCAAAGATTACAATGGTCACGAAAACAACAACCACTGGCAGTGGGAATACTGGGAGTACTACAACTGAGGTTGACGGCATTCTTGTTGAATCCATTGTCGGACTTTTCGGCGAATCGGAAACAACAGAAGATGGTGGCGAGCATAGTATGTCCACGGTGACAAATTACCTTCCAGTATTTTCTGATTACACGATACAACTCAAAGTGCTAAAAGGGAGCAGTATGAAATGGCAGTCTCCGATGATTACTGTCAACGGGGCACAGGGTACATGGTCAGGAATATCCGGATCTGAATCTGGTAGTATTGACCGCTGGATGGGTCTACCTGGCACAGGTTATGATGACGAAACAGGGGCAATTGAAATCCTGAAGCGAGACGATTTCCATGATGGTGATGGGTGCTACACCTTCCAACTGATCGTTACGAACGAATACTTCACCGGTGAATCGGCCGTTCAAACAAGCAACAGCCGATGGGACCTATCATGGGATGCCGATGAGGACAATGCCGAAATGACGACTTGCTGAACAGTTCGTTTGTTGTACGTTTCAAACCGCTGATGTATTGTATGCGTATGGAGTGCAAGGTATGAAAGGTAAATGGGGTGACACAGCCCCATGGCAAGTCGTCGTGTTGTCTTGATGATCCTCATGGTTCTGCTCTTTTACCTTCCATTGAGCGCTGTGGGAAATGAGAGTTCACCTCCAGTTGAGCAGTTCGGTCATGCGTTTGAAGAAGTGGTGGTTGCCGATAGTTCAGATTTACTCGCAGAGCCAAGAGATTTGGAATTCCATCCTGGTACCCCCAATCAATTGTGGATTGCCAATCGAGCGACAGACAGCATCACAATTGTCGATAACACCGGCCTTGAGAATCAAACTTCTGAAAATCGACGTGACTCTCACCGAAACCACTTCCTCGAAGAAGTCAGTGCCATCGCCTTCGGCGCCTATCATCCTGAATTTGACTGGCAATGGGGGTCTGCCCAAGAATCCGCCAACACCTACTGTGGACAGGGTTCTCCAAACAATTTCATGGGTCCTACGTTGTGGCCTTCTTCGCTGACTCATTTCGCAAGAGAACACCAAAATGACGCTCTTCTTGGCAGCCATATTGACATGAACCATGAATCTCCATTCGGTGTTGGAATCGCTCACGATTCAGACAATGCCTACTGGTACAATGATGGCTACTATGGGGAACTTGTCTACTACGATTTCCAAGAAGATCATGACACTGGGATGGATGACCACTCCGACGGGATCGTTCGTCGATACTCTGACGTGCAACTGTCGCATGTTCTTGGTACGCCAGGCCACATGATTCTTGATGATGATTCAGGCATCCTTTACATCGCCGATCCTGGAGCAAACCGTGTCCTCTGGGTGAACACAGATGATTCAACCTACACCACTCAGGACATCATGAGCGATTCATCGCGATTAGAACCGCTTCAGGAATACTCACGGATTGCAGGCATCGAATGGGGTGTGTTGGACACAGGACTCAACCGCCCCTCAGGAATTGCACTCACTGGTGACCAACTTTTTGTCTCACAAAACGGGGATGGTACCATCACAGCGTACGATCTAAGCGCTGACGGAAAGAGTGCGGTTGAGGCAGGGTCGATTCAAACGACAGCATCCTCGATCATGGGTCTGGAACTTGGCCCTAATGGACACCTGTACTATGTTGATAATGTCCAAGACGAGGTTGTACGCATCGATCCATACACCGATGGTGATGGTGATGGTGTGGTGGACGTCGATGACAATTGCCCCCTTATTGCCAATGTCGCTCAATTGAACCACGACGGCGATTCACTCGGTGATGTGTGTGACGGTGACGACGATAACGATGGCTATCTCGATGAAAATGACGCTTGTCCTCAAGGCTTAACCAACTGGATTGCAAACAGCATGTCAGATTATGACATGGATGGCTGCCGAGATTCCACTGAGGACTTCGATGATGATGGTGATGGTGTCATCGACATCCGAGATGATTGTCCGACTGGTGACTTAGATTGGCTTTCATCATCGAGCACGGATTATGACCAAGATGGGTGTCAAGATTTGGGTGAGGACCATGACGATGATGATGATGGAATCTGCGATGGTGAACTGAACCTCACGGGATTCTGTGTTGCATCGAGTGTAGGCACTGATGTCTGTCCAACAAGTTCCCTTTCATTCACTTCCATGCCCTCCACTGATGCTGACCAAGATGGTTGTGAGGATCGCACTGAGGATGAAGACGATGACAACGATGCTTTGATTGACAAGTATGACGATTGCCCCGATGAGTACGGACTGAGCGACAAAGGCCGGCTGTTTGGCTGTCCCGATGCCGATGGCGATGGCTATGCCAACACCATTGATGAATTTCCATCTGAGCCAACTCAATGGTCTGACCTTGACGAGGATGGATATGGAGATGTTACGAATGGAATGAACGGGGACGCCTGTCCAGCAGCCTTTGGCACATCAACTGAAGACAGACTTGGTTGCGTTGACTCCGACAATGACGGGTGGTCGAATGCAGATTCAACATGGCTTGTAACTTCAGGTGCGGATGCTTTCCCCAATGAAGCCTCTCAACACTTGGACCAAGACGGAGACGGATATGGTGATTCGCCTCTAGGGTTCCAGCCAGATGAGTGCATCGACATGCCTGGTGCCTCATTCGAGGACCGCTTTGGCTGCATTGACAGCGATAACGATGGCTGGTCCGATGAGGGCGATGATCTACCACTCGAACCTACGCAGCACCGCGATTTTGACGGTGATGGCTACGGCGATAACCCGCTTGGCTCTGAACCTGATGCGTGTCCAAACGTAGCTGGCGAATCGACTCAGATTCCGTTTGGTTGCTCGGACAGCGATGGCGATGGTTGGGCAGATGAGGTTGATTTTGACGCCAATAACAATCTTGTGTGGTCTGACGTGGATGGAGATCAATATCCTGACCAGCAGGGCGCCACAAAGATGGACAGTTGCATCGAAGACCCTGGTGACTCATACCTCGATCGGTTTGGCTGCCCGGACACTGATGGCGACGGTTGGTCGGATGCCTCGGATGAATATCCAAATGATTCGACCCGCTATGCCTCATCCGCCCTGACTTCTAATCTCCTTGTGGTGGTTGGTGTTGCTCTGCTTTCTGCTCTGGTACTCGGTCTCTTATTCGTACGACGAAAGCAACAACATGATGGCCGTTCAGGCGAAATCAATCCTCCTCTCGCGGTACCTTTCATGGAACAAGCCACACCCAGCGGTCCACCAATTCCTGACAGTGGATTGCCCGCAGGTTGGACTTCAGAACAATGGGCTTGGTACGGGGAAGACTACCTCAAAAACCAGTGACGACCCGTGTGTGTTTTGGCGATGTCGTAGGTGTCTGTGAAACAGATGTTGATAAGTCAATTTAGAATTCTNCTGAGCCATGAAGTACACACTCTCCGTGGCAACANTGGTTTTCTTGCTCATTCTAAGTGCAACCGCAGGCTCGGTTCTCACAAGCCTTACAGCGTCTTCCGCATCGAGCAATTCAACCTTTGAAATCGATGCTGACAACNTGTATGGGATGAATGAGTACACCCTCCTGGAAGTCGATGAAGGCGACAACGATGAGGAAAGTGTCATCACTGAGCGACTTCATGAATTCCAGCTTTCTGCTTCTGAAGTGGACGGAGTCGTTACTTGGGATTTTGGGGATGGTAGCACCGCAACCGGATTCTCTGTCGTTCACTCGTTTGCAAATGCTGGTCATTACACCGTGACGGCAACCGCTGTGACGGTCAATAGCATCGACCAAGCAAGCCTTGAACTCACAGTTGATCAAAGCGGAACCGTGGAATCTGATAACATGGAATGCGTTTGTGCGCCCACGGCCAAAGACACAGTCATCGATCTCGTACCCAAGCAGGGTCAGATCGATTATGAGGGATTCGTAACGGTCGAGCATGACGGAAGCAGTGAATCCTGCTCTCTTCGAAATCCCCTTCAAGAATGCCATGTCAGGGTGTATGTGGAACGAACAATGGATGGTGCGGTGATGAAACAAGAAGTGCTTTTTGATGATACATTTCGAACCAACGAACTCACAGTGACCTTTGAGTTCATGGCCTTAGAATTCGAGCAAGGTGAAGGGCTTCAGTTGCGTCTAGAGACCGATCAAGTACGGGACTGGCATAAGCCCTTGACGGAATGGACTATGACTGCGCCAGTATGATGGCAGTTCTTCGCCGAAACCATTCACGCTTCATCTTCAAGCGAAGATGCTTCGTCTAAGGCCTCCTCATCTTCGAGGTATTCCTTTGCGTCGTCTTCCTCTTCGATTCCACTCTGTTGAGATTGAATGACCTTCTTTGACGCTTGATGAGAGATGATGAAGGTTCCAGCAAGGATAATCAGAACAAGCATCGCGTAAATCATCAAAGGTTGATCTTCGCGTTCCTCAGCGTTCGTCCATGCGATTTCTCCAGAGGTCGAACCGCTTGGGTTGGAGACATCCGAAGCTATTGAATTGAGGACGGTTGGAAGCATTGCTCGGCACTCCAACGCAAGACTTCCATTGGTGTTGCCATACCATGAAACGTACATGGTCTTGCTTTCGCCTGCTTCCAACGAGACGACCAATTGTGTGGTGTCTTGCAATTCATCCCCGACATAGCACCAGAAGTTCACGCCCGAAACGGCTACATCTCCGGTGTTTTTGACCACGATGTCACCACTGATTTTTTGGCCGATGTAAGCCTTGTTGTCTTCGAGATCGATCGACAAGACATCGATGTATGGAAGTGGAACCGACACCTCACTGATCGGTGTCTTTGGTGCGGGGATTGTGGTGGTGAAATCCCCCCAACTTGAACTTAGAGTCAAAACAATTTCAGCGTTTTCTTCGTGGTATTGTCCATCGCCATCAACCCACTCGACAATGCGTGCCTGTTCACCCAAAGCGATTCCAACATGTCCGGTCTGGTCTGTGATGTTGTCAATGGTGCTCCCGTAATACCCCAAGCCTGTGGCATGAACTGTAATGTTTCCAGCATTGGTGTGCAGTGATCGCTGTGAAAGCAGGCGAATCCACGCATCGGTTAGGCCGCCAGTCCCTGTGCTGTTTGTGTATTGGATGTTTGCAGTGTCATGGACGATGATGTCTTCATCGGTCCTCGAACCCACAAAAAATGATGATTCAACAATGAGGCTTGCTCCATCTTCTACATGGACTGGTGCGCTTCCCGTCAGTGTTGCATCATTGATGGAACACGTTCCTGAACAGACAATGGACGCACCCGAAACATCTGCGCTGTTGATGGTGAGTTCACCAAAGACCTTCACTTCAAAGGCAGCCGCATTCCATTTCAAACTCCCGCCTGTGTGATTGAGTTCTTCAGCGTTCAAAACCACGGTGCCGCTTGCCCCAGAGTGCAGGGCTTGTACGCTTGTGATCTGAGTGGAAAAGAAATAGTAAATGTCGAACTCGACGGTCAAAGAAGTACCGTTCAACGGTGCAGGTATATCGACAAAATCAGCTCCGACCGCATTTTGAGTTTCATTTCCAATGGTGACATTGAACATTGCACTTTCAGGAATGACGTGATCGAAATTAATTCGAACTTGGCCAGTATCAGCAATGTCGCCAAAGTTAAGATGCAGCAATGTGTCATCAAAAACCAGTAAACCAGCATCCAATTCCGTACCAACAAGGTCGCCCGAAACCATCAAACTTGCACCCTCATTCACGGTGATGGTCACATCTTGAGCAATGCTTGTGGTGTTTTCAATGAGGAGAGAGGCTCCCTCAAGGATGGTTAGGTCGGACTCAAGCAAGGATTCATTCCAAGTTTCAGTGCCTGATACGGTGATGTTAGAGCCGTCATTAACCACTTCAGCAGATACGGCCATTGTACTCAAGGTCGTTGAAATGAGGAGAATGGCCACCAAACTAAACGCAGTTCGCATGGTGCCTTGTAAAGGTTGGAGCGTTATAGTCTTCGCTCCGTTAGTAGGGGACATCCTTCCATCCTAACTTGTAACCGATGAGGTTGAAAGTTCGGTGAAGGACTGGAGTGAACAACACAAGGGCAATCATTGGAATTCTCAATTCTTCAGCGGCTAGCCATGATGTGCCGAGAAAGAGTTGGCCTGCCAAAAAGACGGATATTGCAAAGGGCAAGGTGTCAAGGATTGGTGCCTTGGATGAAATTTCACCTTCTCGCTTAAGCCCACGTCGTCGCTTGAAAAATGAGCCTGTGCTGTCACCAACAAGGCACATGAAACCGAGAAATGTACCTAGGATGAAGGCTGAGAGCATCGTGCTTTCAACAGAAAACCAAGTCCCTGCGGAACCTGCCAGCGGTGATGAGAACAATACCGTGTTGTCTTGGATTGCCCCCGCTGCACTTCCATCATTGGTCGCTAGCACCATCAACATGCACAAGAGTCCTGAGGAAAATGATCCCCCAATGAGACCGTTCCAAGTCTTTCCGTCACCTAGAATTCGGTTTCCATCTTTGAGGGTCCGTCCACCATCAATGGGCCAAGGGCCATACCCCGTTTTTGGGAGCCACTTCCCCCACATCATGGCGAAAGAATTTGCCAAAAAACCTGGCAAGTACAGCCACAAGCACAGGAGGAAGAGCATGAAGAAATTCAACGGATGCCCCCCGCATAAATTGTTGTCATGAGAATGGATGACCAACGAGGGCTTTTGAACACTGCCCCGTTGACGGACGCGAAATTTTGCTTGTGGATGGTGACGCGATGACATTATGGAGTGGGTGCGGCCCATACACACCATGGCGAAAGGCTCAGTTTTGGTCGTTGGCGGCGGTGGGCGAGAACATGCTTTGTGTATGGCTTTAGCATCCTCTGATCAAGTCAATGCGGTGCATTGTGCTCCCGGTAACGCTGGAACCCTTGAAGTGGCAACCAACCATGCAGTCTCCGCTTCTGATGTCGAAGGCCTGGTGGCCCTCGCCCAGCATCTCCAAGCGACACTGGTTGTTGTCGGTCCAGAGGCACCGCTCTGTGATTCCCTCGCGGATCAACTCACTGCGATTGGCATCCCTTGTTTCGGTCCAGTTCAAGCATTAGCGATTTTGGAAGGTTCGAAATTACATGCAAAGGAAGTCATGAGCATTGCTGGTGTGCCAACTGCAGAGTACCAAGTCCTGACCGTAGCATCAGATATCGAGTCGGCTTTGGACCGATTCGCGGGCAAACCTTGGGTGGTGAAACGTGACGTACTCGCAGGAGGCAAGGGTGTCGTTGTCACATCAGATCGAAGCGAGGCAAAAGCGTTCATCGAAGCGTCAATTTCAACTGATGGAAAAGTGCTTCTTGAGGCATTTCTCGAAGGTGAAGAGGCAAGCATGCTCGTCGTGATGGATGGCTCTGGCTTTGTTTGTCTTCCTCCAAGTCAAGACCACAAACGAGCCTATGATGGTGATCTTGGCCCCAATACAGGAGGGATGGGCGCATACTGTCCTGCGCCTGTTGCCACGCCGGAAGTCCTCTCCCGCTCGGTCCGCGACATTGTCGAACCAATGCATGCTTACCTTTCCTCCCAACCAACACCCTACCGAGGCGTTCTTTATGTTGGGTTGATGATCACTTCCGAAGGGCTGCCAAGTGTCGTAGAATTCAATGTCCGATTTGGGGATCCTGAATGCCAAATCACCCTCCCCCTCATCGCATCAGACTTGCATGAATTATTGTTTGCCGCAGCCACGGATCGTTTGACTGAATTGGAAGTAAAGTTCCATCCTCATCATGCGCTCACCGTTGTGCTTGCTGCAGAGGGTTACCCTGCCTCACCGGTTAAGGGTCGACCGATCAAAGGTCTCCAAGCACCGACTGAAACCGCATGGGTCAATCATGCTGGAACCGGCCGCAACGATACGGGAGACCTTGTGTCCACCGGAGGTAGGGTGCTTGCTTGCACGGCCACGGGCGGCACACTTGATGAGGCGGCTCAGCGCGCTTACGCCCTTCTAGCAAAGATTGATCTCGAGGGCAGTCATCACCGTACGGATATAGGTCATCGTGCTCTTTAAGCTCGATTTGATTTTGGCTTCGGTAAAGGCATGAAAAAAGCATTTTCATAGTACTGAACAAACAGGGCACTCCGTAGCATTCAGGTGGCATCCTCGAGGAGTCAATATTAAAAGAGGACCCAAAGTGGCGAAGTTGCTTGCCAGCCTTGCTGCTGTCAATCAAACACCCTGAGGGAAAAAAATGGAAACGAAAAACCCCGAAATGCGCCCAGCGCCTGCACCTCTGCTCGGGTGGCTTATTGCCCCCCTTGCAGTGCTCCTTGCGCTCGCAGCGACACAGATTGTTGGTATGACCTTCGATCTCAACTTAGACAACCTGACCCCAATGCTTGTCGTCCTTGTGGCGGCTTCGCTCGGTCTTGCGCCACGGATGGTAAAAGTCACTGGCACAGTCTCACTTTCCAACTCAACCCTTTCCCTCGTTTCTTTGGTTGTTGCTCTGGTCGGTGCAGAACTTGTCTACATGGCCGAACTCGGTGCTCTTACGGCATTGATGTTCTTCATCGTCATGTTCGGCGTTCACCTTTTGGTGATGAGCGGAGCATTCGAATGGGCTAATGTCCTCATGTTTGCCGCCGTTGGTGTTGAACTTGGTCTTCTTGCATCAGGTCACATCGCAAACACACTCTCCAGCAACCTCACCATGTCCACCGGTGAATCCATCGGAGTCTTGGACGCTTACCGTGCAGCCGTTGGGTATCAATTCTTTAGCTATGTTATGCTGTTTACAATTCTTGGTATTTTGGCAGCAGTTCTTGCTCGTGGCGTCCTCTCGCCCTCTTCATCGAAGGGCTGGTTCTCCCACATTACCGACGGAGATGGCTCATGGAACCGTTCGACGCTTCCACTCCAAATCGGATTGGGTGTCTGGGCGCTTGCGCACATTGCAAGTCTTTGGCATTTCCACACTTTGATGAGCGATGAACAACTGATGTTCAACCTCTTTGGACCGTTCAGTGATCCTGTCGTCAATGCCTATCCCGAGCTTGCCGCCTACCACGGATACTTTGGATTCTGGAGTGCATTCTTCACCGGTATGGTCGCCTTAATCATCGCCGGTATGGTCTCAGAGCGATGGTTCACCCGTTCCATGTTCCTCGGTTCGATGTGGGCTCTTTACTTGGTCTCATCATGGTACGAAACCGGCCTTCTTGGTGACGTCGACAGTCCTCTGGTTGCCGATAATTCAGGGGCTTTGATTTGGCTTGCTTTCACCTTCTTCATTTGCGCAGTGATCTACGTTGTCGCCACTGGCGACCAATGGGGTGGCTGGTCAAACCGAAGCGAATTCGAGCCCTCGGGGGCACGAAAGTTCTGGAACGCCCACTGGGCCAACATCATGATTGGCTTGGCATTCTTCTTTGGACTCGTGATTCGAACACAATGGTATGTTTTGCCATCGATGAATTCACTTGGGACAAACACCTGGGACATGACCGGTGGATCTGACCCTTGGTACATGAAGCGAGTCGTCGATTACATCCTAGCAAATAACGCTCACATGATCTTTGATGCTGACCGACACTATCCTGTTGGCGGTATCAACCCTCGTCCGCCGTTGTTCACATGGTCAATCGCAATTTTGGCTGGATTGTTGCAGCCCTTTGTTGGCGCAGAAGATGCAGTTTGGTGGTCGATCCTCGTCCTCCCTGCAATCTATGGTGCCTTTACCATTCTTCCAGTTGCAGCCATCGCACGTGAACATGTGAACGAAAAGGCAGGAGTTGTCGCCGCTTGGCTCATCGCCTTCATGCCAGCTCACGTTTCACACACGACCTTCGCTTTGGCAGACCACGACGCGTTCATCATGCTGTTCTTGACCATGGGCTTCATGTTCTGGCTCAAGGCAGCAAAGTACGCAGGTACAGAACGCCTGTTGCGAGAAACATCTCCGTCAATATCGACTTTCCTGAAGTCCTTTTCTGCCGTTGCTAATGAACGCCAAGCCGCACTCGCCTATGCTGTGCTTGCTGGTGTCTCCTTTGGTGTCGTATCGCTTGGTTGGAAGGGATTCATTGTCGGGCCGGCAATTTTGTTCCTCGCCTATGCGCTTCAAGTTGCCCTTAACATGTTCCGACGCAGGGATTCCACCACGCTCAGCGTGTTGTTCCTGTCCATGCTTGCGGTGAATTTCCTGATGGCTCTTCCGTTCTATGGAAACCCTCAAATCAACTTGGTTCTCGATGGAACAGGGCTACAACCCTTCTTGTTCATCTCTATCTTCACGATTGCTATTGCCTTCGTGACCACCGGATTCCGAGACAAGCCATGGTTGCTTGTTCTTGGTGTACTTGGTGCGAGCGGTGCAGTGTTCTTTATCGCTCTTTATCTGTTGAAACTTGCAGATTACTCCAACGCATGGGACGTTCTGTTCACTGGTGGAGGTTACTTTACCAAGACCAAGATCTTTGGAACGGTTGCTGAAGCAAACGCCACAGATCGTGGTCAACTGTTTGCACAGTTTGGTCCAATTACCTTCCTCCTCGCATTGGTGATGGGTGTTCTGTGCCTCGTTTCTGGCTTGCGTGAGCGCAAGCACACCAACCTCATCTTTGGTGTTTGGATCCTCGCAGCATCCTACATGGCGTGGTCTGCAGCTCGTTTCATGTTCAATGCAACTCCAGCCATCGCTGTGCTGGGTGCTTGGGGCATTGTCTCTCTATGGAAATGGGCAAACTGGGACGGAATGGTTCGTGCTTGGAAGAAGTACGGCATTCGCACACCAGAAGACCGAATTCGCGGGGCCCGTAAGGCTGTTTGGCGTACGCCAAACTTTTCGGCCATCCTTCTGATCATGATCATGTTGTTTGGACAACAAGCAACATACGGTCTCGATGCAGCAATTCCATCAACTGTGGCTGCTGAAGAAGAGTTGGATGAAACGATTTTCAACATCATCCCTGACGCATTGCGTGTCGAATTTGCCGGTTTCTCCTTGTTGGACGACAGCCCATACGATGGCAACTGGTACCTCGGTACAATGGGTTCAGGCTTCAACGATAACAGTTGGAATGCAGCCTACGATTGGTTAGCTGATCAGGACACCGATAGTCCATATACTGAACGACCAGCGTTTGTCTCATGGTGGGACTATGGGTTCCAAGCGCTCAACCAAGGTGAACACCCCTCGGTTTCTGATAACTTCCAGTCTGGAATCCCTGCGACTGGTAACATGCTTTTGGCTCAATCTCAAGAAGACCTCGTTTCAATGTTCATCTGGCAACTGGCCCAAGGAGATATTGCTTACAACAATGCGCACGGAGACAATTATGCTCTGACAACTGGATTCTCCAACAATGTCGCAAAGCACCTCACTGCTGAACAAATGGAACTCTTTGATACCATCAACACAGACCTTGACTTTGAAAAGATGGAAAATCTTGTGGTTGAAAGCAGTTTCAAGGTGATCAAGTCCAACCGTGACATTGTCATGGCAGAGGGCTACCACCAAGTTGACGGTGCATTCGATACCACTCAAATGGTCTATCGCATCTACAACGATGGCGAGCAAATCCCGTGCACAGAATTGCTCTCAGCAACATGCCAAGGTGAGGATTGGACCGAACTTTCTGAGGCTGAACGCACGTTCACCAACAACATTCGTTCCGCACAGGATTCTTCCTCCGCAACGACCCATTACATCATCAACGATTACTGGTACACTGAAGATATGATCGAAGAATTCGGATCCGTTTCGACCAACATTCACCGTGTCAACGCCCGATTGGCTTTGACCGTACAGTTGCTGTCCAATTCACTAGATGAAGGGCAAATTGTCGACCTTTATGATGACCTCATCAACATGGAAGGATATTACTCCGTGCAGGATTACTATGGCGCACCAGGTGAACTTGTTGAAAGAGACCATGAAATCCGGTACTTTGCCATCGACAGCCGCCTTTACCCGCGTGCTGGTCGCTACACCGCTGACGCAGGTTACAACCGTGGTCAACCCATGGGTATCTTCGGTGCTCCAACCATCCTTAGTGGCCAAGACATCGGCACCTTCATGGATGAGGTGTATGAAACCACCCGTGGAGAATTCCAAGATGAAATGACCCGTGAAGAAGTCGATGCTGCAATCACTGAAGATTTCCTCAATCAACAGGCAGGTGCAGATATCGATCCTTTGCAGGTTCAAGATGTGCGTGTTGATCACAATCCAGCGTTCTTTGACACCATGCTTGCCAACACCTACGTTGGATACGGTGCATCGACGCTCGGTATTGAAGCAGGGTCCTCAAACCCACAACCAGCACAGCACTTTGGACAACAGGGTAGCCCAGGTAGCGCCCTCAGTCAAGCGCTTCCTCTTCCTGGTGCTATGTCCAACCACTTCGTCATTAGCAACTGGTACAACGAAGACCCTAACGTGAGCATAGGCCAAACCAACACCTACGTGAAGATCCTGAAGTACTACTCCGGTGCAGAAATTTCCGGACAAGTTTCGATGAGCGACAACGGTGAAGGTCTGTCTGGAATTCGTTTGTTGATCGAGCGTGACGCATTCTCTGGTACCGGCGCTGAAGATTTGGATGCAGATACATACTGGGTCCCGATTGGATTCGTTGATGCTGCTGATGATGGAACTTGGAGCTTCGACGCTCCTGCTGGTCGTATTCGAGTTTCTGCCTTCGCAGGAGAATACGATCCAACCAATGCGCGTGACAGCATCCGTGCAGGTTCTTTCGCCGAAGGTCTTGCCGATATCCTCACCGAAGTCAACGATGACAGACAGGTGAACGCAATCACTGGTATTCTTGGTGAAGTTGCCAACATGACTTGGTTGGGCGAAACTCAACTCAACGTCACTGAGGAACAAGCAGATCGTATGTCCGATGTGACAGAATCCATGGACATCGATGTGGAAAGCAGCGGTGTGTCCGGTCTCGTTTCGTGGTCTGGTGCAGAATCGTTCAACGGCGATCCACTCGTAGACACAACGTTCGTGCTCCGTAGCATTTGGTCAATGACAGAAAACTACACTTTGACCACCACAAACGGTTCCTTCACTTCTGAAGAAAGCCGAATTCTACAGGGCACAGGTCAAGCGACCTTTACCGAAAACGGTACCTTCGAGAGCGAAGGTGTCGCCTTTGCCCAGGATTTCACTGGTACCTTTACCCGTTCGATTGCCGACAAGCGAACGTACACCAGCAACGGTACATGGAATGGTGTTGGCAGTCTTAAAGCAAGTTGGGTTTCGAATGAGAACATCGTGGATTGCATCGAAGAGAACGGTAACTACTCAATGCCAACCAATGAAACGGTTTGCGCTGAGTCGACCGACGGAACACTCACCACCTACATGCTCGATGGTGAAATCGTCGCCAATGGACGTTTGATTTCTGAAGGTGTGTCCACTTTGATGACCGAAGTTGTGAATGCAACGTTTGAGGCCACAGGTTCCTTCGCAGGAATCGGAACCGTGAATGGAACTGGATTGTTCATTGGTCAAGGCGAATTTGCTGGGTCGATGGTTCAACCAGGTTCCTTCTACATCACCGGTTTGGTGCCAGGAATGTACAACATGATTGCCCAACTTGATAATGGTAAGGAAGTTCTTCTTCCAGATCCTGTGGTTGTCGGTATCACTCCATCCTATGATTTGGCTATGTCCATGCCAGGGTCACTGTTTGAGGACACCCTAGAAGACTTCTACAGCCAGGTCTTTGCCAACGAAACAATTGAATTGATCGATACGGGACTTGGTGAAGAGTTTGCAGTCGATATCATCACAGATGAAAACGGCACATTCTCCTATGGGCCACTCGCACCGGGTGAATACTTCTACCGAGTCGACGTCGACAACGATGGTTGGTATGAATTGAATGACACCCTGTTTGTTCGTGATGATTCTGAAAACTTCTCCTTGAGCATGGATGTTCCAGAAATGCATGATGTAACGGTTCAACTTGTGGCACCGGTTGACGTAGAAACTCAAACATCGGTTCTCAGCGTTGCTGACCGTGTTGTGACCTTCACCAACGATGATCCACTCTTGGCACCAATGAACGCCACCTCGGATGAAAATGGGGTTGTTTACATCGAATTGCCAATGGGTGCTTACACCATGTCAGACGACGCAGATGGAGAATATATTCTGTTCAGCCACTTTGAGCTCGAAACGGAAGACATGACCTTTGACGGTACCTATGCAGTCTCCACTTGGGTCAACGGAACCATCCGCACACACCTCGATGCTTCAAACTACCAACAATGGCTCGAGAACTCAGATGAGATTAAGTTGCTTGAAAGTGATCCCGCTTCCGGCTTGAGCGTCGACTTCATTGCTGGCGACCTCAGTTTCACAACCGTGACTGATGTTGATGGAAACTACAGCATGCGCTTGCCAAACGGTCAAGACTTCCATATGACCACCATCAGCCTCTTTTCCACCTACACCGGTGGACAATTGATTGCTCTGGACGGCCAGGATGAACTTGACATGGGCATCATGTATCTGGCACCAGCCACCTCAACAAGTGGCTTCGTGTTCCTTTACGAAAACACATCCCTGTGGGACAATTTGGTTCCTGGATGGGCTGCTCAGACCCTTGTAGCCACCAACGCTGATGGCTTGGAGTGGAGAACTCAAATCACAGAGGGTGGAGAGTTCACCTTCTTCCTTCAAGATGGTGAATGGGATTTCAGCGCTATTGATGCTGTCCTCAACATCGATGGTGTCGAGAACTTCAACATTGACAGCGAGTCTGGTTCGCCTCCATCGCCAATTGAACTCTTTGCAAACCCAGTACACCAAGAGGTGACCTTGAATTTCTTCATGGATGCTGGCAACGACGCTTCTTTCGAGAATGGCACCTTGGTTTCCCCTTCGTTCTCTGCGGTCCCACTCAACGACCATGGGACACAGGTGAACTACACCGCTGATGATTACACCTCTCCAGGTGTGATCACCCTCACATTGGAACCAGGAACCTACTCTGTGCAGTTCAACTACACCACGCCTGATTCGGAAAATGCTAGCGATTACGCGCTGGGTGGTGTGACAGCTCTGCAGCCATTGATCATCGGTCTAGATGCCATTGAAGACGCTATGGATATGCCACTGCGAAACGATTACCTCGTGACTGGTACACTGACAAACGCCTCTGGTGATGCTATTGAGAAGCAATTCCTACTGTATGAAGCAGAACAAGATCTATGGTACAACATAGAAAGCGATGCAAATGGGTCATTCTCTGGATATGTACCTGCTGGTGACTGGGTCGCTATTGTAGCTCCATTCATTGCGAATGAGAACGCTACGGAGATCCTCCGTTCACCACTTGCTGTTGGTTCTGATTCCACAATGCGTACCGACTTGGCCCTCAGCACCGTTGAAACGGTCGAAGTGACCTTCCAACTGCAGGAAACAAACAGCGGAAACAACATGACGGATGTTCGTGTGACCGCAGTGAGCCATGACGGCTATGGCAACATTACACTGACCAAGTCCAATGAGACTGGATTCGTTACCGAACACATGATGCCAGGCACATGGAGCCTCTTCCTCAACGAAACCGCTCCACAACGCCACTGGTCAATGGACACCTTTGACGCTCCATTCGATGCAGTCAACGGGCCCCTCGATCTGGGTGTGGTGACAGCCGACCTCGAAGTCGAGATTGGTGGAAAGGTGTTCTGGGACCTCAACGAAGACGACATCCCAGGCGTGAGCGAAGGTGTCGAAGGATTCCTTGTTGAAATCGTGGGTAATACATCAAGCGTTGATACCAACATCACCACGGATGCGAACGGTGTTTGGGCACTGTTCGTGCCAGTTGACGACGATTACAGCGTGACTGTGAGCAAGGATGGATTCACGACGGAAGTCTACAATCTAAGCAACTCAAGCGCCTACCCTGTGGCAAACAACCCAGAATCACACGACATTGAAGTCATTGCAGGTAATGTGGCAGTTTCCGGAAACGTGACCGACATCAACGATGCCTCACGGTTGGACGGGGCAACAATCGTTTTGTATCCAACTCTGGATGCAGTGCGTGAGCCAGTCACAGTAGCCAGCACCGTCTCCGATGGTGTGCTCACATGGAGTGCAGACATCGCTCCAGGTCAGTGGGTCGTCGTTGTCACCCAAGCTGATGCCGATGAGAACGGTGGCGGCATAGCAATTGGTTTGCTTGATGCAACCGTTGCAACTGGTGCTACGCTGGACATGGAAATGACACTCGGAGGTTGGGTCGATCTCAGCACCGAATGGACAGACTTTACCCTCGTTGATCACCATGCTGGTGCAGACTCTGATGGCGCCTCAATGATTCAAGAAACAGTGGAAGTCACAGTTTCCATTGGTGATGATATCGCTTGGAACATGCCACTCAGTTCCGATGGTGCACTGACCCTCTTATTGCCAGCAGAGGATGTTGACTTTGATTCATCTTTCATGACAGTACAACACGATGACGAACTTGAGATGGAATACCTCGCTGGTGGAAAAATATCGGTGGGTGAAGGTCGTTCACCAGTCGTCCTTTCCTACACCCGCTCCACCAACTCAGACAGCGTGCTTTCGATGGGAACAGGAACTCTGGTCAATGCGACCATGATAGACGATGATTCAACTGACTTGATGGCGATCCCTTCGGGAGAGGCCTATGAAACGATCGAATTCGACTTGGAAGTCGACTATCAGGGGACAGAAATTAACGATGTCTTCACCGTGAGTGGATCCATCGGTGTTGCTCCTGATAGCAGTCAATGGTCTGTGGAATTCTACAACGGAACCGATTGGGTCGAATCGTATGATATCAACCTTGGTGTTGGTGCAAACGGCAGCGATACAAGTGTTGAGCAAACCGCGACAATCCCGGTGCGTGTCCACGTTGCGAACCAGTCAGAAGCTTGGCATCTCGAGGACGCACACATGGTGAAGGTTCGAATCAGCACGGTTTCTGGTGCTTCGAGCGAGATCTCCATTGACGTGCAAGTTCCACAAGCGTTCGGATTGGAAATCAATGATGAAGTCACTGAAATTGGCATACCATCCGAGTCCAGCAGGCAGTTCACATTCGACCTTCTCAACACTGGAAACGGTGACGATTCATTCACCATCACTCTAGCAGATAACATCCCAGAAGGTTGGGAAGTAACTCCAATGGAATCTGTGGTGACCATTGCTAAGGACGACACCCGCTCCCAAGCTTTCACTGTGTTCGCTCCAGCAGATTGGGACGGTACACAGAAGACTGTGAGCGTGACTGTGACAAGCGAAAATGGCATTGAGACGGATTCTTTCGACGTCGAATTGAAGCAGGCTATGATTTCCCTCCGGCTTACGGACTCTAAGGTTCAGCAAGCCAGCACTCACGACGCAGACGATGAGAACGCACAAGTGGTTGTGCCAATTGAGAACTTCGGGTTCCTCGACGCTACAGGAAGCGTGATCGTCTACTTGACGCACATGGATGGTACCGAATACGAGGCACAAACCATCAGCGTCCCTGCCCAAGGTGTTGCCAACGCTGTGTTCAATGTTGGAGCAATGAACGCAGGTAGTCAACGATTCGACTACCGCGTCGAAGTCGTTGGTGATGATACGCAATTTGTTGCGGACAACATCACTGCAGGTGATTTCTCAGTGGAATACAACATTGTTACCACCAGCGAGGATTCAATTTGGATGACCTTCCTCATTCTCGCATTGATCGCTCTGGTCGCTTATGGCGGTGTCAAACTCGGCAAGAGTGGCAGTGGAAGCAAGCGCTTCTGAGGGACAACAACCCATTATACCCTGAACCCCCATAATGGGGTAAAAAGGAGAGCCTTAGGTGGTACCATGGACGATTTTGAGCATGTTGAATTTCTTCCAGAACCGGAAGATGCTCGCATCTTATCAGCCATCGACCCCGCTGCGGTGGGGTTTCAGGGTGCTTGGCGAGCAGATGTCACCGGATGGGCTCCACTTGAAGCAGTTCCCATCATCCATCGAAGACGAAGAAAGGCATTCGTTACCAACACGCTGATGTTTGCTATCCTCGCCGTTGCAATGTTTGCCGTATGGAATTCAGGCCTCTTGTGGGTGGAGCTCAGTTTACCGAATTCACAATGGGCGAATGAACAATCCCAGCTGGATCAGCTTGCAGAACAGGGCCTCACTGGTGAGGGCGTAAGCGTGTGTATGGTTGACACAGGCATTGATCTCTCCCATGACGCATTCCAGGGCGTTAATGTGATCTTTGAGGATTTCCGTGGTAACTCTGAGACTCCAGTTGATTACGGCATGATCGCACACGGGACATTGATGGCTGGAATATTGGTCGCTCAAGAACATCAACTGGGTGCAGCTCCAAACATCACATTAGGGGTTGCTGCTGCCTTAGGAACCGATGAGAGTGGGGAAAATAGCGGCGATGAAGCAACGGTCGCAGAAGCCATACGTTGGTGCCAAGACGTCTTCAATGCCGACATTATTTCTCTGTCACTTGGCGGTGATCAGAACCTTGACGCACAAAGGGAGGGGGCAACCGCCTCAGCGACCCGCCGAGCGGTTGATTCGGGTGTGTTTGTCGTAGCAGCAGCAGGAAACGATGGTGGCAATGGTGATGACGGCCTTGTTTCGGTTCCAGCCAACATACCTCGAGTGATTACGGTCGGCGCTTCGCAGCGAGGCTTGGGCGTTTGGGAGAACTCCTCCTCTGGTTCACAGACATTCAATGACGGTGCCGTCCGAGAACATCCTCATCAAAAGCCTGAGATCGTTGCGCCAGGTGTCCGCATCATAAGCACTGGAAGCGGGAATGAATGGTACTCAAGCAGTGGAACCTCGGATGCAACCGTCTTTGTCACTGCAGGCCTTGCTCTCCTGTTGGAAGCTTATCCTGAGTACAAGCCAACACAAACAAGCAATGGTGATTGCATCGATGCAGTGAAAGTGGCTTTGATGAATTCTGCAAGCCCTTTGCACGAAGAAGGCCTCCATGACGACCGATCTGGATACGGCCACCTACAAGCTGCTGATTGGATCGAAGAAATCAGGCGAACGGCTCCAACATGCTGAGATTTTTCTATGGGTGCTGTAAGGCAATAGTGTCGTGAGTGCCGCACTGCGTGGCCTTTTGACGACTCTGAAACGATACACTCATGCAATATTGATATTTTCAGGGCCGATTTTATGATATTTAATCCTAATAAATGATACAATAATGCTGGCAACAGAGGCGCAGTGTTATATCTTTCAGGTCAATGGGGGTAAACGGTCGGTGCCAATTATGTCTGAGTACACATCACAAAAAAGTCTGTCGTTAGTCGCCCTTCTTTTGTTAACAAGCCTTGCCGGTTTAGTCACTTTGCCAGCAGCCTCAGCGGTCAATGAAACAACGGTTGGTACAATCACAGGAACTGAGACTTGGACTGGGACAATGAATCTACAAGGCGATGTCACAGTCGCTGAAGGCTCAAAGTTGATTGTGAATGCTGGCACCACGATCAACATTCCTTATGGGTCATTCATCGACGTTGAAGGCGCAATATGCATCGGTTCCACATCATGCGGAGCTAGCGCAGGATCAGCATCGAACCAAGCACGGTTCATCTGGTCGGTTCCATCTGCTTCAGATTACGAAAAGACTGGACGTTGTTATGTGAACGGTTCAAACACCTACACGAACTCCGATGCTGGTTGCGGTTCTGGCCTGATTATTCGAAAGACCATTGACCAATCATCCACGGCAACAGGAATCAATTATGCTCATTTTGAAAATGCCTATGGCTATCCAATCTATGTCGCAACTCTTCAGCAAGTTCAGTATGGTGTGCTCGTCTTTGACGGTTCTTCAACCACCGCCACGGGACTGAGTTTCGAAGCCATCAACACTTCCAACGTTCTTGCAATCGATTTCGCTGCACCAACCATCACGGATTCCACGTTCACACTTGGGGTTGACGGCAACGGATACGATGCTGCGGCCCTCCGTGCATACGGTGCGGGTGCAGGTATTCTCGCCACCGTCAATGTGCTTAACTCAGCCTTCACCGGAGATACAGAACCAGACTGCAGCTCCCAGGGCGGTGGCCGTGTTGTCATCTTTATGGAGGAATCCTACATCAACATCGACAACATCAACGTGAACGAAAATTCTCAAGGTGTGTTCCTGAAGGGGACTTCCGGTTGGTTAACCAATTCCACAATTAACGTGAAATGTAACGCAATTGACACCAACTCTCACAAGGAAACGGGCAACATCAAGCACACACTCCACATCGAAGACAACACCATCACGACGGCAGAAGGTGCGGGAATCACGGCATACGACGGAGCAATCGTCGAGGCACGCAACAACGTCATCAGTGGCGCATCCGAATCCTCTGGTTTCGGTATTCGCTCCTCGACCGTCCACATCCACAACAATGTGATTGGCCCCATTGGCGGCTGGAATGGATTGTGGATCTACGGAACTTCTGATGTCGTTGCTGAAAACAACACCATTCAAGACACTGCCAAAGAAGCAGTCTTGATTGGGGAATACCACTTTAACGACCAAGGATGGAACGTGCCAACACCAACAGCGGCTCGCCTCTACCTTGCGAACAACCAAATCAGCAACAACACAGGGACATGTAACTCACAAATGTATGGTGGAGACTTTGCTTGCCCAGCCATTCACGTGTTCATGTCATCTGCAACAGTCTACGACAATACGATCACCAACAATGCTGGTGATGGTTTCCGAATCAAGGGGGGTATTGTCAACGCACAGCGAAACTCCGTAGCTGTAGGTGGCTTCGCAGCGAACATCTCAATGTATGACGACAACTATGGAAACAAGTACGGCTCCATCGCTTACTTCTCGGGCAACACATACACCAACGCCTCACAAGTGTACAACATCACCGAATCAAGGGTCACGGTTCAGTCGGAATACATCCCTAATCCAGGTCTCAATGAGCTGTACCCCGTATCGCTTCAATGGCTTGGTGCAGAATGCCCGTACGTGCTTGATGAATGCCTGCAAGTCCCATCCACCGCAGCCATGCCTCCTCGCTTCATGCCAATGGCTCTCGAGGTTGTTGAAAACTCAACGGTGTTTTCCTTTGCTGATCTACAAAACTTCGATGCGAGCAAGGTCCACGTCCAAAACCAGAATTCAGCCTGGGGTTCGCAAGTTCGCGAAGGTGAACTTGTTCGATATCAAGTGAAGGCCAAAAACAGCAACGTTGCTGATGCAACAGTTGTCATTAGCGATGCTACAGGCCTCCCACTCTACACTTTGCAGACCGATGCCTTTGGCTTCACTCCACAGATTTCCCTCCCGAGTGATTTCTATCTCGACAGGAATTGGAACCACCTTGTTGGTGAATCCAATGTCGAGGTCACAGTATCGCCAGGCATCACCGAATTCATGGATGAAAACACCTGTTCTGACGGCTATGACAACGACGGTGATACCTTTGTCGATGAGGGGGATGAATCTCAATCGCCTCAAGACACCTCCAACTGTGAAATGGGGAACCGTGAACTGCCATTTTACAGCGTTAACGCTTACAAGTTCGGAAAGGGAACCGATTCCTTTGACTTCGTTTTGAACGGACCAATTGAAGACATCATCAGCCTTGACAATCTCAAGCCATCGGTCTCAGTAACTCAGGGTGATGGTGCTTCGTTTGCCACCACTGCCACCATCACCGGTACGGCATGGGACGGTTTAGCAGGGCCCTATCCGCTCGACATCGTGGCCTACGAGAATCAATTTGGTCTCATCAAGCGGGTTGAGGTTCAACCACCTGGACAAACCGAATGGTATTCAGCAATCGACACCTCTGGAGCCGGAGGGGAAATCACCCTAGCAAACCACCCGTTCAAGACATGGTCGTTCGATTGGGATCTATCTGCTCATCCAGAGGGTGAAGGCGATGTGACCTTCCGTGTTCGTTCCTACGACGGTCTTGACTACTCACCGATCGAAGTTCGGAAGTACAAATTGAACCTCGTAGCACCAACCATCTTGGTCGAGACTCCGAATGACGGATCCTCACATGACAACAATAAGGTGACCTTCACCGGCACAGCAAGCGACCCATACAGTGGAACTTGGGGCAGTGATATCCAATCCATTTGGTTCGACATCAACGGTCCAAACGGTTACACCTCCCATTTCGCAATTGAGGGTTCCACTGCATGGTCGTATGACTGGCAGTTTGAAGAACTCTCAAGCGGAACCTACACCTTCAGTATCTGGGCTGCAGACAGTGATTTCTGTATCGATATTATTGGCTCGTGCAATGCCGAGACACGAACCCTCACCATCTTGAATGACAACGCTTTGCCATTCGTTCAACTCAGCGAACCAATCAACAGTGATGTCTTGAGGGCGTCCGAAGAGCAATTAATTCAAGGGGTTGCTCGCGACAACGATGGTCAAGTGACCCGTGTGGAAATACAAATTCAAGACTTGGCAAGTGGCCTGATGCTGAACAATGGACCAAACCCTGTGACGACCTTCGCTCCAAACGGTGCATGGGCCACAACCTGGGATACATCGAAACTGATTCATGATCAACAGTATGAACTGGTCATAAGGGCTTATGACGGTGAAGATTACTCGTTAGAACAGCGAATTCGTATCACAATTGACAACCCAACCGATGCCGATAACGTCGCCCCACAGTTTGAACAAGATGGCTGGCTAAGCACCATCACAGTGTTCTGTGATGCGAACTCAAACGCCATCGACCGTTGCGGAGAAGGTGCGACCATTGACCTAACAAAATTCTTTTCAGACCCGGATGGTACAGGCGAAGCAGAAAACGACTTGCTGTTCGATATCTTTGACGACCCTAGCACATTCGCTGATGACGCCTATGCAGATTATGTCTCAATCGATGCGCAAGGCGTAGCTACTTACAACCCACCGTGGGTTCAGCAAACCTCAGTTATTTCAGAATGGTCCTTAGTTGGTTTAATGTTTGAAGCACGTGATTCCTACGATTCAGTTGCCTATTCATACCTCGTGAATGTTGTTGTGGTCTCTGTTGCTTTCAGTGCCGAGCGTACTGATTCAGGACCGATCTCGGCGACTGATCCGGCTGTGTTTAGCGGTAAAGGTCTGCCAAACAGCATTGTTGCAGCACGGTTTGACGATGCGAAGGGTATTCGCTTGAACTCTACCCGAGTTGGTGCTGATGGTATCTGGGAAATGAACATCGCCAGCAATCAGTTGTCCGGTCTCGATAAGGCTTCGATCATCTTTGAAATGGATGGACAAGTTTACTCAGCACCCGGCACAGGTTCTGAAACTCAATTCCAAATCAGTTCGGTTTCATCAGAATCAGGAAGCAATAATCTGATTTTCATCATCGCTGCGATTGTTGGTATCATCGCCCTTCTCGGTGCTGGTGCATTCTTCTTCCAAGTGGAATACGAGGAGTTTGAAGACGACGCACAAATGGCTGAAAATGAAGCGCAAGCTGCTGAGGACCCATATGCGTGGGCCAAAGCCAGCCAGAATCCTGTGGATCTCCCTCAAACAGAGGCGGCTGCGCCAGCGGCTGCAAGTGTCGCTGCGACCCCAGCAGCATCCAACCACCCAGGTTGGCTTTGGGATGAAGCAACCAACAGCTGGGTGCCAGATCCAAATTACACACCAGACCAATGAACGTCTATGGCTCAATGAGCCGCAAGTGTTGAAGAGGATAAGTGTGGGTGAGTGATTATGGCAGCGCATCCAAAGCCGGGGGTTCAAGAACGAATCCTTCTCCACTTGTTGGATTATACGGATTTTAAAAACAGCGTCGAAGTTCCTTTTGCTCTTTCGCAAATGGGCATTGCCAATGCCGTTGCTATTGCCCGCTCCAACGTTCCAAGAGCCATTGCCGGTTTGAAGGACCAAGGCCTGCTGATCGAACGTCAAGCACACGTCAAAGGCGTTTCAAGAAAGCGTAAGGCCTACTTTTTGACTGACCCTGGTATGAACCTCAGTGAAGAGACTTGGCGACGCTTGCGCTCCTTCCCTTTGCGTGCAATCCTTGAAGATGGACAAACAATTCATTCGACTTTAAGCGAAATCAATGAAAAATTACCATTTTCGATGCGACCGGTGGACATCATTCGATACATGGATGATAATTGCGTTCTCGATGCTCGTTCACTTTCTGCAGATTTGATTGAACGCGATCTATCAAAGCATGTCGAAAAACAACTCGTCACCTCGCTTGGCGACCTCCCCCGATTGCGCCATTTCTACGGGCGTGAGAAGGAGCTTGACAACATGGCGAGCCTGATCGAAGCCCGTGCGACGACCTTGCTTGTCCCAGGTATTGCTGGAATCGGAAAAACCACCGTCGCTTCAAAATTGATTGAACGGTTTATGCACCGGCGAAACCTGCTTTACCATCGCTGCCAAGATTGGGAGGGTTCACGTTCGTTCTTTGAATCGGTTGCGGACTGGCTGGCGAACATAGGGAATTCAACATTTGCGGACTACCTTGCTGCAACACCTGTTCCCCAGCCCGCTGATGCGGCTCGATTGTTGGTTGATGCTCTTGAAGGGACGCCCTCATTGATTGTGATTGACGATTTCCATAAGGTGGCCGATGCAACCCTTCACCAAACGTTCCAAGCCATGTCCATTGCTCTGCTTGGGAGTGAAGAGGAAATAGCCCTTGTCCTCTTTTCACGTTCGTTCAAACCCGTTGTCCCCACCAAAGATGCAGAAGGGCGGATTGCCAGCCTCGTTTTACCTCTGGATGGGTTAGACTCAGATGCGGGCAGAAAGTTGTTGAGCAGTTTCGATGAACTTGCAGATGAGCAATGGCTTCACATTCACGGTCTTTCCCGAGGTCACCCTCTGGTTCTGGAACTGATCAACCGTGGTGCATCAGCTGGTGCCTTTCACGAAACGTTGGAAAATTATGTCACTGTGGAAATCTTTTCCAAATTGAGTGCCGAACAGAAGCGTGTGTTGTCAGCACTCGCTATTTACCGAGAACCAGTGGAATTGGCTGCACTCGCTGAGCAAGGTCTCGATACCGATGAATTGGATTCCCTTGTTGAGCAAGGACTCGCTCGGCAGGCAGATGCAGAAACCTATGACGTCCACGATCTGATCCGGGAATTCTTACTGCGCAGTCTCGATGAAACAACTCGCAAATCCTTCCATGCCAAATGCTGCACTTGGTATGCAAAACAAAGTCCAAATTCCGAATTGACCATTGAACATATTTTCCATTTGATCCGTTCTGATAATCATGAAGCCGCTTCCGCACTAATTTCAACAGATGGCAGAACACTGGTCTCTCAAGGACACATGGAACTGTTGCCGCTCATGGAGTCAATTGATGGCTCAGACCTCCCAGCGGATGTGTTCATGCGCGTTTCACAACTGAGGGGCGAAGTTCTCGTTCTTCTCGGTCGATTTACAGAAGCTGAAGAAGTCTTTGCCCGGGCCCAAACGCTTGCGGCCCATTCAAACTCAACTCTTGTAGAAGCGGAAATTTTGGCGGCACTAGCAGATATTTCGTTGAAGCAAGGCAATGCTGACAAGGCCTTAGAGATGCATAGGGAAGCATTAGAGAAGTTCATTCAACTTGAGGACGCAAAAGGAGCTGCTCGTTCTTACAACAACATGGGATACTTGTTAAGACGGAAAAATGACCGTGTGAAAGCCCTTGAAGCGTATGGGGAAGTTGAAACAATCCTCAAGGAGTCTGATGGCACTGACCTCATCGGATCACAACTCATTTTGGCTCGATCCTTCCTTGATCTAGGTGAAATTGACCGTGCCCGTGACCATGCACTCGAGGCTTTCGAACGAACCGACGGAGGCGAAGACGCAGTTCTTCACGCACGCGCTCAAGCGGTCCTTGGCAGATACTATGCCAAAGTTGGAGATGCAGATGTTGCTTCTCACCACTACTCGACTGCACTCGAAACGATGAGCGTCGCCGGTGATCTGCTTTCTCTTGTCGAAATCACCATCCTCTTGGGTGAAGTGGTCCAAGACGCTGGGCGAGCTGAAGATGCGATGGAACATTATCGTGAGGCACTTGTGATCGCTGAAGCCAACGATCTACGTATGCAAATTGGTGAACTCCTTTCCCGCCTCGGTGGTGTTGCTCCGGACAAACCACGGCGGATGGAATACCTTCAACGAGCGCTTGCCGTGTTCCGTGAACTTGGTGCAAAATCTCGTATGCGTGAGGTTCAAGCTCAAGTGCACGCCGCAGTCATGGGCCGTTGAGCCTACCGTTGATGTTGAGGGCGGTCGTATTCAATTGAAGTGACACCTTGGTAATGAACAACCCAAATGCTATCAATTCCTGCAAGAGTGAGTGTGCCTTCATGGCTTCCAGCACCAGTTCCTGAGATCGATACATTGGTGTCGAGGTCTCCAGTGTCATGAATCAATTCGATGTTCGTATCGGTCAAGACAATGGTCATGCGTGACTCATCTGCTTCGGTAAGCCTCCATTCCACCCGCTCTGCGTAATCAACAGCACCCATTCGGCTCGCTTCATCAGCGCGTTCAACCGCTGCAGCTAAATCATCCATATTGGCCTGGATTGCATTTTCGTTCCATCGTTCACGTGTGGCGGTTTCAATGTCCCAAGCCCACAAACTGAACATAGTGAGCAACAACACACCGAGCAAAAATGTGAAAATGTAACCCAATTCGGTTGAAGCAGCATGTGTGTCTCTACGAAGGGCGCTGTGATTCATGAAATCGCCTCCGTCATGTGGACATTGAGTGATGACATCTGCAGCGTGAATTGGATGGCTTCTCCATTTGTATGCCAGACTGCTTCGCTTGTTCCATAACTCGGGTCAGGGACCCATCCAACATAATCGCTCAATAAATCGATTTGACCCGGATAGATGGTCCAATCTTCGCTTGATTCGAGCCCGTCCGCAGACTCAGTTGCGATTGCAGTGCCGTAAGGCTCAGACCAACCTCTGCGAATTTCGTAGGCTGTTGTTGATGCAAGGGAGGAACGATCGACCAGTTCAATGTCAAGGTGCATAGCACCCGCTCCAGTGGTGCTGCTTGCGGTAGGGTGAAGGGCTGGCACGGTGGCGGCAAATCTTGGACCTGGGCCCCCTCGGTCCGAGGGCTCAACGACCACATAAGCCTCAAATTCTGGATGATTTGTGAGCACCGCGCCACCAGAATAGGCCACTTCCATGCCCATGATTGATGAGGAAAATCCGTAGGCAAGCCTTGACAGATGGAAGCCCCAGACGGTACCTATGGTTGCGTGGGTTGACACTCCGATGCCACCAATCAAGGTGAGTTGCATGCTTGAGGGGTGAGTCCCTTCTTTCCATGCGTTCTTCACATCAATTTCGCTACGACCACTCATTGTGGTCCAGGGGAGGTCCATGGCAATCCAGCCACTTGCTTCGACGCCAATGCTTAGGCAGCGTTCTGCCCCATCATGGCGCAGCTGCAAAAGTCCATGGTCGCCACTGATTCGTGTCAAACGAAGTGTGTGGCCATCGGTGACAACAAGAGAGGATGTTCCTTGGCTGAGATTGACCATTCCTGATTCGGTTTCTTCGAACATCGTGCCGTTCGCTTCAGTTGATCCCGTCATGTTCCATGACACCATCTGACCGCCACGCATCATGTGCAGGGTTTGATCGATTTCCGAGGCTTCTGTGTGGACGGTGTGGGCTTGTCCCGAACTTGCTCCAGTGTCGTCTGCAGCGAGCGTGAACAACCCTGATGTGTTCGCTCCTTGGTTGCTTTGAGCGCTTCTCCAAGTAAGGAACACATCGCCTTCTGCTTCCACTAAAGGCGCACCATTTGCCCCAGCAGGAGGCCACTCGAATCCAAGGCTCTGGTTGGGTGCGACCGAGATGCCTCCACCTCGCCAGGTCACGGTGACTGAAGATTCTCCAGGGTTCGTAAACATCATTTCACCGTCGAGTGATGGGGTCAGGAACGAATGGCCAAGGTATTGACCATCCTGACTCGGCATTGCGAATATTCCTTGAGATGTGTCGGTTGAAGTTTGGACCATCAGCCTTGATTCGTCGCTGGTTGACAGATGGATCACGCCGGGCGTGGTTCGTGAGACAACATGAGTGAATTCAACTCCCATCTGGTTTTGCCCACTTGGGAGGGCGTAGTAGGTTGACGTCGTGGTTTCGTTGGTGATGCTGATTTGATTCGCATCTTCACTGATCACATGCAGCTGACTCGTTCCAGCAGGTACGGGAACCGACCAAGAGCGTCCAGTTTTGTCGATTGGACTCTCATCGTTTGGCGAAACCACCGTTGCTCCTCCTGCTCCTCGCTCGATGAACACATTGAGCTCATGGCTGGATGCAAGGGTGAATGCATCAAGATTGAGAGCGTCCATTTCATGAAGGCCATCGACCATGAGCTTGATGGTCTGTGTCGCCTCATCGTCGATCAAAACATCAACATCAACAGGTCCCAGCGGGATCGCAAGACCCGGCCTTACCGTGAAAATGACGTTTTCAGCCCAACTTGGGACGGTGTAATAGTAGGGGTTTGCTGGGCCCAATCTGAGGTCATCGATGCACAGTGCGGTGTTGACCGTTTCTGGATGTCGGACCTCCAGTTCATCATCGAAGTTGAGCGCACCACGCATTCTGAAGGACATGTCCTCATGCCATGTTGCAGCGTACCACATACCGCTTTGTGTGTGTTGCCATTCAAGGCTTCCGTCCACGGGAATAAGATCGATTGATGTCGAATCTCCGGGCATTCCTTTTTCGCTTAACGCCGAAGTTTGGTGCGCAAGAAGAGACATCTGAGCCGACATGTCGTGCCGCTCAATCGATCCTTCGAGTTCCTCAATAACTGGAATCATGGACACCATCATCATGGCAATGATAGAGAGAACGCCTCCAAACATTAAGACGGTAGCAACTGCAGCCGATACTGCGTCCTCATCTCGCTGTAAGTTCGATCTCATCGGCTGACCTCCACGCGTTGAACATCCACTTCAAGATAGAGTGGAACTCCATGGGTGTCGATGGTGAAACCATCAGCGCCACTTGCCCGTTCATACGGCCCATAGCCTACGAATGTGTCAAGGGTGCCCGAAGCACGGTTGAGGTTGTACTCATCCAGCCAGTGATCGTGGTATTGTGGGGTGATGAGGTCATTCAATTCGTTGATGACGGTAAACCTCAGATTGTAGGCTTCACCAGTGAACAAGGTCATTGGGCCTAACGACAACATGTTCATCCCGATGTTGTTTCCAGTGCCCAGGGAGCCATTAATGGTCACATCTGAAAGCATCATTGAAAGCCGATATTCTCCATCAACAAGTTGGTCCAGTCCGACGCTAGGATAGGAGGTCACCCGCCAAGGTTCGTTTGGAAAATGTTCAACCCTTGCATTGTTCATCAGGGCGAGTTCATGCTCACCCTGCCCGAGTGAGGTTGTGATTTGAATTCCTGACAGGGCATAACTCAGGCTACGATGAATTGGTTCGCTCTCCTCATCGTACACGGTGATGATCATCCAATGGGCTCTTGAGGCGTTGTGTTGAACCTCCACTGTTTCGTGAGAGGCAGAAAAAGCGATTGTTTCGGAACCAAGCGGGGAATCGATAGAGACCGATCGTGCTGTCTCGTTCACCGCAAAAATACCAATGGTCGATTGATTCAAATGCAGAATCGTGATTTCTTCATTCGGGACAAGGTCAGCGGCAATGGTCCAAGTTTCAACCTTGTCTATNGGGCGAATATAGGTGGCCTGTAAAGCGAGTGTGTGTCGAATTCCGGTGCCTTCGGGCGCTGCTCCAGCAACATCAATTCGGTCTTGGAACCGCTCTGAAATACCAACCGCACTGTTCCAATTTGTATTGTCTTCGAAATCACTCAGGTAAGGGTTGAGAAAAATCCACACACCGCCCATGATGGTGATGACCATCGCCAGCAACATGACCACGCCTAACACCTCGCTTACCGCACGGTCATCTCTACGCAGAGACGGGCGCGAAACGAAGCAGGCTTCTGTGTTCACGGGTCACACAGGGTTCGGTACCATTTAGCCCTTCACCTTTCAGAGGGTGATTTGAGCCATATCTCAGTTGTTCACGCTTTGACGGAATCACTCGCCTCAACCGAGGCTTCATCGTCGGTCTGGCCGACGTAATGGGTTAATTCTGGGCCATCTTGGAGTGAAATGGAGATGTCACCTGAGAACACATCGCTGATGTGGTAGAGGACGGTTGATTCTGCGAGGTGCGGCCGGTTGTTCTTTTCTGACAAGTGTGTGAGGCTTATGCTTCGTGTGGCAGGTGTGCACACTTGTGCCAAGAAGGCGCCGGTTTGGTCGTTTGAAAGGTGGCCTCCTCTGCCACTGATTCGGTCTTTGAGCGAATATGGATATGGGCCATTCATAAGTCGGTCATGGTCATAGTTTGCTTCAATCGCAATATGTTCACANCCTCGAACATGATTGACAAGTTCGTCCGTCCAGGAGCCCAAATCTGTGATGATGGCTGCCCGTTCACCTCCATGGCTTGCAACGAACGCTACATTATCCGAGCCCGAATGAGGCACTGGGACGGGCAGAATGGCTAAATCATCACCCACTCGCACCATGTCAAGCGCCTCAAAGTACGAAGTCAATTCTGGATTGAGTCCCAATTCTTCTGCAGTGCGCTCATTGGCAAGCACTTGCAACCCCCAACGTTTCTGAACAATACAAGCTCCTCCACCGTGATCGCCGTGGTGGTGGCTGATGAAAACACAATCAATTTCTGTTGGTTGAATCCCCAGACGTTTGAGTCGCTTCTCCAACTGTGCCCCACTAAATCCTTGGTCAATGAGCACTTTTGCACCCTTCGTCTCCAAGAGCGTCGAGTTGCCTCGACTTCCGGTTCCTAGGTGCGTGATGCTCATCGACATGGGCTCAGAGCGTTGGGAGCGCGTTCAGACCTTGAACAGTGCGCTGTNANTTGATGTTTAGGCTTCTTTTTGAAAGGTGCAATANTCTGTTCAAACTCATGTTTGGATGTGATTTGGAGTGAAAAATCGGTTGGCATAAATCAGAAATGTCCGAACATCGTTCCATCATCCTCATAAGTGTCGATTTGAGGTTGAAGGTTAGCGAAGCCTATGGCTTGGCCCCCGGTGTTCCTATGCGACGAAGCTTAACCACTCTCCTCACCACGCTTGCTGTTGTGGCAAGCCTTGTTTTTATGTCGCAATTTCCTGCGATTTCCTCGGTTTCCAGCGTCCATCCTAAAACCACAGAAGGAGAACGACCTCCTTCGACTGACACGGACGGTGATAAAATACCAGATGTCCATGAAAATTTGTTCGAGGAATGGATGAATTGGACCACAGTTGACGGTCGAGATGTGTACATACCGGGCATGAACCGAGAAGACGCATCAGATGCCTTCGTCGATCTGGATAAAGATGGTTTGAACGCCACTGAAGAATATTGTTGGCCATACCCGGCGAATTGTACTGCTTCTGGATTCCCAAGGGGCTTGACGGGTACCGTTGACGGCGAAGGAGTTCGAAGTTACCTCGATCCTCGGGTTGCTGACACTGACGGCGATGGTATGCCGGATGGCTACGAAGCCTACATGTGCCATCGTACTGGTGGTTTCGACATCTTCACCCTTCGCTATGTCTGTCCTGCGTTTGACCCACTGAACGCAAGTGACCTCACTGATGATCCAGACGAAGATGGTTTTGATGTCAACCGTGACGGGGTACTTTCGGTCACTGAACGGTTCACCTCCCCCGAAGAATACAGGCAAGGAGCGCCCGTAAATCACACCACTGAATTGGATGGACTTTGGTGTTCTGCGAGCATGCCAGAAGGCTCAATTTTACTCAATTGGCCTTTCATCCCAACCGGTGCAAACGCCACCTTTGCCAACCTACTTTCAGCGTGCACAACCAACGCAACAAATGTTGTTGATGAGGATTTGTGGCTCGGAACCGATCCCCTTCTCGATGATTCAGACCGATACCACTGGGATGGTTTTTCAGTTCGTCGGCTCTTCCCTTCTTTCGGTGATGGGATTCCTGATGGCTGGGAGGTTCACTTTGGACTCGACCCACTGAACAGAACCAACGCTTTAATCGATCACGATCAAGATGGTTGGGATGCAAATCGAGATGGAGGTGTGTCGCCGGATGTGAGCAGAACATTGACCGCAATCAAGTTGGGTGAAGCCTTGTCCACCCTCGAGGAATACCTCGTTCACGAAGACGATGGCAACACCGTTATTGCGGGATTGAAGACCGTCGCCTACGGCACTGGGGATGATACAAGTGCGATGGTTCCACTTTCGTTCACTGCCCCAATTGAAGAATTGAGCGTTATGCATTATGACATCCGTGACATCGAAACGGATGGGACCAATGTCTATGTGACCACACGTTACGGATTGTCATTCCTTGACATGGACCTCGGTTCAAACACAGATCAATGGATGCCGCAAGGCGTAGAACTCCATGACTCATTGCTTTTGAAGAATGAAGATGATGCATTTGCGCTTGCCTTAGCGACGAACGTAGGTCTTGCGGTCGCACCACTGCAAGCCGACGGTTCGTTCTCTGAATTGAGCGGCTGGTCGTGGAGCATGGGCGATGGATTGAATGCGCTTGCAATGCTCGATATTGAAGGGCAAAACCAACAATTAGTCGCATTAGGTGATGCTGGAGCAGGTGCGGTCATCGAAATCAATTCAGCCGGAGGCATCGTTGATACCTACGCCCTATCAGCCACACTCACTTCCTTACTGAGTGAATCAAACGCCAGCGTGACCTCCATTGCCCACGGTGCGGTCGGTGGAGGCACCAACATGCTCATCGTCGGTACTGACCGTGGAATGATCACTGCTGAAACGGCAACCGTCCGGGACGACTTTGCAGCAACATGGCGCTTCCATTACACAACGGAAACTACACCAATTCCAACCAATATTGATGAATTGAGATCGCTCTCCCTTGGCATGGTCGCAAATCCAGCAGAGGTTCGGACTCTGGTTCTTGACGGGCCAAATTCAGACAACGCTCAAGTGGTCTGGTTTGGAACCCCATCAGGCTTGCATCGAATGGACTTGCTTAGCAATTCCATCAGTCATAGCGGACTGCTCGAACATCCAGGTCTCGAAGGCAAATTCACTCGAGAACTCAACAACATTCACTCCATTTTCCCAACCGGTGACGAAATCCTCATTGGGTCTCAAAAGGGTCTATGGGCCATCGCTGGAGATTATACTGCGGTGTACGGTTTACAAAATCAAGAAGTCATTTACGGTGAGTTGACCACGCTGAATTGGTTCTCAGATGAAGGCAACATCACAATCCTTGCTGGCTCAGCTCCAGGGATGTACGCCAATCTTGAATTGATGAATCCGGGAGCAAACGATTCGGATAACGATGGTATGCCGGATGGTTGGGAAGTCGCGAATGGCCTTGACCCAACGGATCCTTGGGATGCTCTTCTTGACATGGATGGGGATGGGTTGGACCTCGATCAACTGGACGACGGTTTCCTAGAACGACTGTGGACAAACTTAGACGAATTTAGGTATGTTAAAACAACTGCTCAGGGTTACAATTCAACCAATCCACGCGTCGGTGACACCGATGGAGACGGGCTTGGAGATGGTGAGGAGTACTTCGGATTCTTCTACCAAGAAAGTAACCTTTGGTGTCATTACACCGTTCAACTAGAGTACGTTTGCGATGACGCTACAGGCGCTGCCGCCAACGCAACATACCTCGGCCTGTCATCAAGTGACCTTGGCACAGATCCAACGAATTTTGACTCTGATGGCGATGGTATGCCCGATGGATGGGAAATCACTCACCGCCGATGGGTTGGGTCGAGTTTCACAGGTGGCAACAATTGGTCCCTCGATCCAAACCGCGCTGACGATGCAAATTGGGATGCAGATCAAGACGGTTTGCCAAATTTGTGTGAATATCAATGGTCCTTGGTGAAGGGCGCAGCACTGGAAGGTCTGCTGCTTGAGAGTCACGGGGAAACCGCAGAGGCAGCAGAATCTTGGTCAGATGCAGATCCAAACAACATTGACTCCGACGGTGATTCCTTACCAGACGGATGGGAGTCCGACGGAGCTTGCAATTGGGACCCTTCGCGGAAAGGTGTGAATCCACTCAATGGATCTGATTTGTTTGAAAACCCGGACGGTGATGGCTATGATCTCAACAGAAATGGTGTCCTCGAAGAGAATGAAGCCTTCGTCAACTGGCTTGAATTCCACGTCCGCTCTGACTTGTTCAGCGCCAACACAACCTTGACAGGTCAACTCCTTCCGGATGGATTTAGCACTGATTTATTCCAAAACATTGGCGACTATGGGGCGCCTGAGGCTTCCTTTGGCGAGCGTGCTTCTGGGGCAGTTACTGCGCCCCAACCGCTTACGAGCAAAGGGGCAGCCGACCCATTTAGCGCCGATTCTGACAACGATGGTATGCCCGATGGATGGGAGATTTGGTTTGCTCGATGGGACATTCTAGCCGATGCATGGACTCTCAACCCGCTTGATGCAAGCGATCGCTGGCAGGACGCAGACGAAGACGGGATGGCGAATTGGGAAGAGTACAACGCAATTGCGCCAGAGTACAGCGAGACGGACGCCAATCGTTCCTCTCCTCAATGGTTCGTGACCACGGTTGGATCGGCGTTTGCCCTCCAACAATGGCCAAGCATATCGACAACAGCATCGTTTGGTTCTTTCCTGACTCAAGAGCAAATTAACATCAGTGGATGGACTTCGGATCCCAACAACGTCGATACGGACGGCGATGGTATGATTGACGGTATTGAGCATCTCTTCACTGCTTGGAACCTTTCAGCGGAAACGTGGACTCTGAATCCACTTGTTGCAGGTGACGGTGACTTCGACGGTGATGAAGACGGACTCATTGATGCGCAGGAATTTGCTCTTGCGACCTCAAATCCTGATAACGGTATTGGCCAACCCAGCGACGCCCCACTCCTGCACATTGACGGTGATGCTCAGCAAGCCTCGGAAAAAGCGCAACGAGTGTTCAACATCCTCATCACAAAAGAGACCAGAGGCAAACGGTTGCTCACAGATTTCAATGATTGGCAGCAAGGTGAGCCCCCCAATGCGATTATCTCTATTCTCTTGGGCATGACCGATCCGACCAACCCTGACACGGATGACGATGGAATGTACGATGGATTCGAATACTGGTTTACAGAATGGGACCTCGATCAAAACCGCTGGAGCATGAACCCCCTGATTGACAATGACGTCAATCTGGATACGGATGGGGACAGCTTTGACTGTAACAACGACGGCTCGATCAGCGAAGAAGAACAATTCACGAATTTACGTGAATGGGAGTCAAGAACTTGGGGCAAATACAGCGAACGAAACACCGTTCCTGCAGCCTTAGGAATCATTGATTTCGGTGAAGACGCCATGTCTGCTTACGTGGAAGAAACCGGTATGACACTCGTACAAGCGAAAGATGCCCTTTACGATGATTTCGTAGGAAAATCTCCAGAGAGTGCTGCAAGAATGACCAAAATTAACGAAAATAATTTTGACAATTTTAACCGAACCCTCATAGGCGTTGCTGATCCAACAAGTGCAGATTCCGATAGCGATGGGATCCCTGATGGTTGGGAATTCTGCTATGCTGTGTATGGTATGGAAGACCCCTCAACGATCAATCATTGGGCCTCGAACCCAATCAATCCTTGGGATGTGGGTTACGATGGTGACCGAGATGGTTGGTACGATCGAACTGAATTTGACATTCCTGCCGACCAAGGCACATGGGATAATCGCTTGTTCACGCCCTCCTCTTCCACAATCCAACGAGGCATTGGTGACTTACCGTTCACAAATTGGATGGAATGGGATAACGCGACCCGTCCAGACCTAAATGATTCAGATGGCGACAGCATCTCCTACTCAACCACAATCGCCAATGGTGCTGTTGTTGCTCATGACCGAGATTTCAATCTCTCTGACGGTCGAGAGGTGTTCAAGTACGGAATAAACCCAAGCGATAACGACACAGACGGGGACATGATTCCGGACTGGTACGAGTACGCTAAGGCTTGGAACGAATCAAATGACAACTTCAGTTCATACCTTCAAATCCGAGTGGTCTGGATTGATGCAGCAACGGGTGGTCCATGCGACACTGATACGAATTCTTGCTTGCCACTTTCACAGCAGGGTGCAGATGGGATTCTCAGCCGGCCGGATTTGACATATGCATGGTTCACATTGGACCCTGCAGATCCTTTGGATGCTAATCTGGACCCTGATCAAGATGGAAATTGGGATTGCAGTGGAGCAGGTTGTGTCTATGAACCGTACTCCAATTTCCAAGAATTCTTCGCAGTGACCGACAGTGAATTCTCATCTCCAAATGCAGTTCGATTGAGTGGCCTCATCTATGATGGTGAAATTGTTCTGGAGTGGTGGCAATTCAGGGCTGCAATGCTAGGCCTCGATGACACAGGTTCAAGTGAGGAAAATTACCTGAAGATGGACAAATCCTTCTCGAATGATATCCGATTCGCCTACGTCGTCGATGACAAGGACTCTAATTTCCTTGTGCTTGATGCAGGTGATGATGAAGTCCTCTTGGCAGGAAATTGGACCGATGCCTGGGAAATTTACTACTCAGGTTCACCATTCACAGCACCGGTTCGAGCTGTTGGAGAACATGAGTTCGGGTGGTATCTTTTGGATTATGACAACGACCACATTGCTGAGGGAACAGATCCAACCAACTGGGATACCGATGGTGATTGGATGGTGGATTGGTTCGAAGTTCGCGACGATGAAGAGGACGGTATTCGGGGCGATTCCTCCCCGATTCGCTATGATTCACGTCAAACTGGCTGAGGAAGCCGGCTGACACGACGGCGTATTGTCTAAAGCCTCCCTCTCGTGTGCTCAAGCATGGGACGCGTAATGCATGACAATATTTCATCCGGGCGCGGCGTGATGTTCGTGCTTTTTGCCATCATGGTTCTCTCACCAATGTCGCCCCTGGCTGATGTGGTTGTGGAACCCGCCGAAGCATCCGGCGTCGCTCGACATGTCTACGAATTCGCTGATGGCTCAACTGAATATGTTGCGCTGTATCAAGGGGGAAATCCCGACGCAGGTGCGGAAATAGCATTGCCTAGAGGGGCGAAAATCACAGATGTCACAATGACTCTTTCAGGTGCCTCAGCAACCGGCTGGTCACAAATTATCGATGACGATCGCTCTGATTGGATGGTAGGCCAAGCTTCCTCCAGCGATGCGCGCAGCGGTGACTTAAGCCTCGCTTTTGAGAACACCACTGATGCCTTCTTCTCCCATGGCTACGACGAAATTACAGATCCGAATTCCGATGCTTGGCTTGACAATGGGTCCTATGCACTTAGGCAGCCACACACATCGAACGCTACTGAAAGTCGATTTTCTCAGCAGACCCTCAAAACGAGTGCAGCGTTGATGAAACAATCGCAAGGAGCCATTCTTCAACATCATGATTGGGTGTTCATGTCCACTTGGAGTTCGTCGAATTTCAATAACATCGTCCAACGTCTATACCCGAATAACCTCACGAGGGAATCCACTTTGCACCTCGATGAAGGTTCGTGTAGCATCAATTTCCTTCATCCGAGCAGTTACTACGGTTCGTATGGGTTCCGGGATTGGACAATCACTGACGATGAACGGATGTTTGGAATTCTGTCAGGTTACCGTTACCACTACAGTTCTACGGCACCGACACAATATCACCGTGTTGTGGAAATGGATATATCTCGAGACGACACGTGGGTTTGCCTTGATACATATGATGTATCTCCACAATATTCGGACTACACTGCGATTGCTTATGATCGCTCAACGGAAGAAGTTTGGATTGTTCACAACACTCAACGGCGGATTGTCCCATACACCTTCTCTGATGCTGCTGATGGACAATACACGCGTGGTACGAACATGTATTCGTATTCCTCTTCATCAGGGACCTCGTTCGAGTGTGGTAAAACGGGACAGCAAGTCCGTGGTCTTGAAGTGAATGACACCACTTTCTTCATGCGATGTCAAAAAGGTTCGACGAGCCAAGACAAAGACCAACTCGAAGCCTGGTCCATCTCCGGCACCTCGACCTCCCTCGTTCCGCAACTCGGTACCCGCTTGATTTCAGCGCTTGGATATGGCTTGCAATACGATGGAAATCACTTCGTGACCGTCGACTGTGGATATTCCACATGGTCTTCCTCGACCCTTTATTATCGCGAATATGGAACTGGTTGGCAATACGAGACCACACCCGCTCCAGGTACGACCACATGGTACGGCCCAGTGACCACCTCCAGTGAAAACATCATTGCGGCCAACATGCAGACCTATTGGTCAGCCGCCTCCACAGGTGACCGAGTTGATTATTGGATCTCTGCAGACAATGGGACTCACTGGGAATCTGTCGTTTCCAACGAAACCATTCATTTTGACTACCCGGGAAAAAACCTCGTTTGGAAGGCTCAACTCATCGGTTCAACTGCAGTTTCTTGGTGGGTTGATGTCGAGATGGCAACGTCCTATGTCGCCAGTGGCTCATGGACTTCAGACCCATTAACGGCCGGTACGAAGGTTGGAAAGGTCCGGCCACAGTGGGTTTCAACAACTCCTGTTGGTACATCGCTCCAAGTTCAGGTATCAAATGACAATGGGTCCACATGGCTGCCTGCAGTCAACGGCCAAGAAGTCAGTTTTTCTGCCGATGAAGCCGGATCAATCGTTCGATATGCAGTGAGCATGTCAACGAGCGACCCTTCGGTAACACCAATGATCGATTCAATGCTCCTCGAGTATGAAGAGGGCTATCCCGATCGGCCTCAGCTTGACATTGGTAACGACTTGGTTTGGGACTGGGAATCCCTGCTTTTCCTCAATGAATCTGCTGTTGAAGCAAGCGATGAATCGGTTGTGTCGGTGGATGTGAAGTACGCACCAACACTGATTGCTGCCTTCAATGACGCAGTCCCTGAAAACGGTGAAGGCGATGTTTTGATTCCAATTGCAGTCAAAGCGGCGAGTTCGGGAAGGGTGAAAATTTCCAATATCGATATTGCATACAAGATGCAAACACGGGCAGTGGATGCTTCACTGGAGGGCGGTATGGTTGCTCCTGATGGCGTTTATCGCAACCTCATCACCCGGGTTGCACCTGGGGATGATGTTGATTATGTTACAGATGCTTTGGTGGCGCTGAACAATTCCTACGGTGAAAACCCTGCATTCTCATGGGAACGTGGTGATGCATGTTCAGTTGTCAGTGATGGTGGCGGAATTGTGATCTTTGACGCCGCAAATTGCACTTCGACCACCGATGCATTGGGTGTTGTATCAATTCGGATGCCAATGACCACCGATTGGAGTTGGAATGATGAATCAGGAACCCAAGCCTTGGTCTCTGTTGAGGATGCACTCGGGCTGGCCGTTTCCGCTTGGGAAACCTCTTCCCTTGATTTGGTTGTGGAAAATGACATCCAACTCGATGGACTTCGTGTGTATGAAGAAGGCACCAGAGAACTGTACAATCTTGATTGGGTTCGAGGTGGGTTCAACCTCACCTTCACAGGAGGTATTCACTTCCAAAATTCGCAGCTATCCCCCCAAGCGGGGCAATTCAACTTGACCATCATCGGGCAAAATGTGACCTATGATGGAGATCCGATTGGCGAACCTGTTGTCTTGGCCACAGAGCAAAATCCAGCATTTGGAAGGTACAACATCACCTTCACATCACCTATTCAATCCGAACCTGGCGGCATGGTCTTCTACGTGATCGCTACGGATTTGCCGAACGGGTCGACGTATGCCAATCCAGGTTACAATTCGATGCGTTTTGTGTTGGATGGAAATTCACCACTTGTGCTTTCATCCACCCCTGGTGATGGTGAAGAACGCCACGCTGGACCGCCGGCACCTGGTGGTCAGTCGCTCGGTGTTGTCATTCAAGATTCGGTTGATCCACCAAACCAAATCACGCTGCACTATTGGATTGGATGTAAAGCAAGTACGGCGATCGGTTGCAGTGACTACAACTTTGACGGACTGCCGAATGAAGATGAATATGAATTGAAGACCCTCTCTTCTCCGGAAATTCAAGCTGGTGGGCTCAACATTTTCCAAGGAGTCATTGATGACTCAATGCTTACACATGGTCAACGCGTGTCGTATTACGTCACAGGTAAAGACCCGCAGGAGAATGAGGTTGCAATGGGGCGTGGGCCCGTATGCCCAGACTCAAGTCAGCCTTGTGGGTACGCACCTGGCGAGACACAGCCTGACTGGGACAATGATTTGGGAACCTACAAAATCCGTGTCGAATTCGAACCGCAATTGGATCTAGATAATTCAACCATTTTAGGTCACGATGACCAAGCTGCGTTGCACCCTGGTATACCTTACTCTGCTCAGATCGTTCTCTCAGATCGCAATGGTTGGCAAGACATACAGTATGTTCAGCTTGCTCTTGGCGGGGATTATGACGATGACGATACTTCTGTGTTTATCTCACTCATGGCGGATGAAAATGGTGAGCCACAAGCCGTCATGGAATCAGGTTCAAACAACATTGCAGTCTCCAACTTGTATTCCTCTGTGTCACTTGATGAAAACAACAACAGCATCATCAAGATCCTTGCTCGGTTCCAATTGACTTGGACGTTCCCCGAAAGTTTCGATACCAATGGAGAAAACTTGGTGATTCCCAAAATTTTGGTGACAGATTTGCCATGCAACGAAGGCGAGATCACGCCGTGTTTCGAAGCCAAAGCAGGATTGGGTAATGATGCATGGAGTCTGGACAATGACTTCAGATTCGACACAATGGACGGTCACATCCGAGCTGTTGAACTCCGTGATGGTACAAACCATTACAACGACGAATTCAAAGAAACCCTCATCGGTGCTGGACAAGCTCTCCGCGTCAGCGGTCGAGTTCTCTTCTCAGAGGATGAAACTCCTGCTCCTGCGGGTGCCTTCGACGTCGTGTTTGGAGATTATGACCATATCTGGCGAACCTCGACAAGGGATGCTGGTGAATTCAGCCTCGACCTATTGGTCCCATCCGTCCGTTCTGGTCATCTCGACCTCCGATTAGATATGGACGATTTACCTGGTTTAGCGATGGACGAAACCCAAATCATTCCACGTGTTCGCCTTGCCGTTGACAGCACGCGACCAACAATTGCAGCCATTTCACTGGAGGAAGTTTCCTCAGGTTCACCGCTTTCAATCGGTGAGGCAGGCGACTTGTTGGTGATGCTCGAAACCATTGACGATTATGGATTCGACCTCGACAAACCGGCAGTTCTCCATTACAGAGTTCGAGCAGGCGAGGCCGAAATTTCTCGTGGCAGCGTCCCACTTCCAGAGACAACACCGTTTGGCGACCAATTCTTCTGGACAGGAAACCTCGATCTCACAGATTCCGGAGCAACGGTCCTGTTGCCTTCCTATGTCGTTGATGTTTGGGTTTCCGGCTCTGATGATGCTGGCAATCCATTTGACACAATGGATAACTCGATCAACACGCCTATTGCTTCATGGCCGTTGGCGCTTGTTGGACCTTCCATAGACTTGAGTCATGAGGACACACGATTGTCATGGAGCAATCCTTCCCCGGTCGAGGACTCAGCAATCAACCTCAATGTCATGGTTCTTAACCAAGGCGGAAAGGGCGATGTCGCTTTCGTCCTCCAGCGTGCTGTTGAAGGAGGCTTTTGGGCTGATGTGGCAAGAAGTGACGTCGTCGCATCTGCGGGCGGACTGACGGAAACTCAGTTGCCAACAGTGGCCGATGTTAGCCCCGGCGAAACAGTCGAATACCGTGTTCTTGTTCTCGTGGATGAGGTCGAAATGGACCGCCGTACCGTTGATCCATTGATTGTCAAGGGTGAAACGGTGCGTGATGGCGACGCACTTGCTCAGCAAGCATCTGAGAGCACCTTTGCTATCGTCCTCTATCTTGTGGCAATCGTTTCACTTTCTTTTGCCATGTGGATGCTTGTCATGACTCGGAAGATGAAAGTCGAAGAGCTCGAGGGTGGTGTGACAGATGAAGCACAATCCGTTATGGAAGACCTCGATGGAACTAAAGATGTACCAGATGTGTTCTGGGAAAATTCACAATCGCAGAATACACCTGCTGCTTCAGCCGGTGAACCCGCCACAACACCAGCACAACCCTCCACCTCTCAGCAGCGCCCTCCGCCTCCACTTCCTCCGACCGGGCTTCCAGAAGGTTGGACCCATGAGCAGTGGAACCACTTTGGTTGGCAATACGTCGAATCCATGATGAAGTGAGGTTTGTGTCAATGTCAGATGCATCGGATGTGGCCGTTGAAGGCATGGTTACGATGCAAGAGCGGATTGTCAACCTCATCAATCAGCTCAACATGCCGCTGATTGAAGTCAGCCTTGTGGTTGGCCGTCATATTGCCGGCCTATCTCGTTCCCTTGATGCCCACATTGAAACCACTGGGCAAGTCTTCAATGAACGAATCACCACTCCATGGCCAATTGAAGAAGGAACGGAAGGGGATGTTAGCGCCACATTCGACCTTGAAAAAATATTCAAAATCATTGATGAAGATCGTATGGATATCCTTTCGACCCTCATTCGTGTGACATTGATTGAAATTGAAGCCACCTTGGCAGAGGGGTTGTTGACGTTGCGCCCTTGGGAGGCACTTTCACGCTCCCAACTTGCCCGGGCACAGGGTCCAGGCCAACTCTTTTCACCGCTGGAAATTCCAGAAGATTGGTAATGCATGGGTTTGAAAAGTTGGAAATGGAGGACTTAGCATGAAGGGAAAAAAGTCGTTTGTTTTTACATTAATGGCGTTACTCATTCTTCCAGCAATGTCAGGCTGTCTTGGTGGTTCTGACTTTGTCGAAGAATTGTTGAATGACAAAGGCATACCCGGGGGGTTAACTCTTGCTTGCCTTGATGGAAGCACATACACCAAACTGGTGATTGAAGTCGATTACGAAACTGGTCACAAACCTGAAAGCAGCAGTACAGACATGCTTGTTGAACGATTGGAGCAGGTCTGCGATAAGCCTCGAGGCGTTGAGATTGTCTTTGCGCTAACAGATTTTGATCATGAGGGGGCATGGACTGCTCAGGATGTACGCGATCAAGGGTGGGCGACAAAAGACGCAGATGTCCGCGACGGTTCCACGTTGACCTGGCAAATTATCTTCCCTTCAAACACCTATGAAGATGAAAACGTGTTGGGTGTCGCAGTTGATGCTTCGACGATTGCTATCTTTGGTGAATCCGTTGATGAAGCAGAAGGTTTCTTTGGCCGTCCGTCAGCGGAAGAAGTTGAAAACAGCGTCCTGGTTCACGAAGCAGGTCACCTGCTTGGTTTGGTAAACCTCGTCTATACCTCACCCGCAGATCATGAAGATTCCGAACATAAGGGCCATTCGAATAACGAAGACTCAGTCATGTACTGGGCCATTGAATCACGTTCCGTTGGGTCCTTCATTTCAGGGGATTTGCCAACAGAATTTGATCAAGACGATCTCGATGATATGGTCGGACTTGCTGATGGTTCAATCCCCTGCACCAACCAACTATGGCGGCCTTAAGCATCGGTTTCAGTGCCAAACTTCGTCGCGCTTGACCACGCATCATAGATCGAGAACAGCCAAAGTCCAAGCCAAAGAACCAAGGTTAACGCCAAGGGTATTTGGAGCAAGAACCAATCAAAGCCCCGCCGATGTTGTCGATTGAAGTGCTGTCCAAGGAAGAGGAAAGGCACCGCTGCAAGCAAAGCGGCAACAAGGGGCCTCAAAGTCCCCCACGCCCCTACCCCAAATGTGATTTGACGCCAAACTTCTCTAAGGAACCTCACTTCTCGACGGTCGGAGATTTGATTTTTGTCTTGGGCAGGGAATTGTACAACCATTTCTTCCATCAAACACCTCCCTTCGCTCAAGTCCTTGGTAGGTCTTTCCCTTTGTCAAGATGACGCATGCAAACGAGGTGAGGACTCAAAAACCAGCACCTCGAGCGTAGGCCGTGAAGCGGATTCTCGTGACGGGGTTCGAGCCGTTTGGCGCCTCCAGCGTCAATGTCTCTCAGGATGCCGTATTGGCGCTCGAGGAATCCCTGTTGTGTGACGACCCCTGGTCTTCACAACGTCAACTACCTGATGCTAAAATTCACATGTTCTTGGAACGGGAGATCCTAACAGTGGACGAAAAGGGAAGTCTGAGAACAGCACAGAAAATTGCTAACGGTGAGCAATGGGATGGCATCCTCCACATTGGCGTATGCGGTACTTGCAAGACCCCACACCTTGAACAACGGGCTCAAGACCTTCTGCACATGGAAATACCTGACAACAGTGGGCGTCAGGAGCAATCCAAACCACTTTCCGGTGAGGGTGATCTCAATAGCACTGCGCCAATCGATGTATGGCTTCAGAATTGGCATACAGATGCTAAGGCATCCGTCGACGCTGGCACCTACATTTGCAATGAGACCCTTTATCGGACTTTACAAGCACTTGGTGATACCTCAACGCCCTGCCTCTTTCTGCACCTCCCTAAAGCGGAAACATACCCATTCGAGAAAAGCATGGAAGTGGTGCTTGAAGTTCTTGCCCGAATGGCTCACAAACCTGTGATGTCTGTTGCAGGTGCTGTGTTCCTTGACGATGGCCGATTTTTAATCGCTCGGCGGGCCAAGCATGAGGCACATTCTGGGACTTGGGAATTCCCTGGTGGGAAATTAGAGCCACGAGAAACGCCTCATGCCGCTGTTGAACGGGAAATTGAAGAAGAATTTGGATGGAAGGTCCAAGCTCAAAAAAGCATTGGGACATGGTGGCACCAGTTTCCATCCCTCACCATCGCATTGAATGCCATGTTATGCACTTTTGATGGTAAATTCCCTTCATTTGAGGTCCAAGATTGCTGGACTTCACACGACCGGATTGAGTGGCACACGGTTTCAACCAGTTCAAGTCTTGATTTCACGGGTTCAGACCGACACATTGCCGTGGCCCTTTTGGAAGGTGGGCATCTGAATTAAGTCCAGGTGCTTGCTTCTCCATCCCTCGTCATTGCCCGTTCATCATCTAACGTTCTGGGGACATGGTCGCGTCCTTTGTGCCATGTGGCAGCGTGGAGCCAATCGAGTAAATTTGAACCGGAGAGGTGGACATCGATTGTGCCACCAAGAGGGGTTTCATCGGGCAGAGGAAAGGCGACCTTTCCAACGATGGCTGCCTGTCGCAATAAAGAGAACTGGGTTGTGTTTTCCTTCATGTTGCGCCCCATTGCGTCCAATGCTGTGTCAAGGATTCGTTGGGTGTGAAGAAGAATGAGGAATGTACCGATTGGGATGCCATCTGCAACCCATTCGTGAACAGTCGCTGAACCAAATTGTGGCTGAACAACTTCTGTTGGAACCGGGAAATCAGGAAACAATGCAAGCATAGCATCGGCCACTTTGTTTGGGTCATCAGCCCCATCAAGACGAGTGCTGATCTTGATGGAAAGCCCCTCATTTATGCCATTGAGTTTGACAAGGGGTTGGTCCATGATGGTCGCTATGGGCATGGTGCACATGAACATGCCTTTCATCGGCTTTGAAAGCGAAGAGGTGAAAATCCCCAGTCCTCAGCACGATTCATGGGGGCAGTTTTCACACCGATTATTGTCACTGTCCTCCCTGTTTTGAATGAAGAAAAGTACATTGAAGCATGCCTTCATTCCCTGATTCGCCAGTCATACCCTTCAAACCTTCATTCGATCATCGTGCTGGACGGTGGCTCGACAGATCGAACCGAAGAACTCGTACGTGAAGCAGCCAAATACGCTGAGAGCACAGGAGGTCCGAGCATTGAGTTGCACCACAACCCAGGGAAATTCGTTGCAGAAGGCCGAAACCTAGCCATGTCAATGCTCCCAGATGAAACGACTCATGTGCTCGAGTTAATCGGCCACAGTACGGTCGCTCCAAATCACCTCGAAACTCTAGCTAACGAGTGGGAGCGGATCGCTGCAATCGAAGAAAAACCCCTCGCCGCACTTGGGAGTCGCGTGTTGCCCCGTGATGGAGACCTAGGTCGAATCGAAACATGGGTAGAAGCTACACTCAGTTCTCCTCTGGGGAGTGGAGGAGGACAATTTGATGCTTTTGAAAAAGCATCACCATGTCGAATCCCAGCTTTTGTCCTTCATTCACGACAAGCAATCGAAGACGTCAACGGCTGGGATGAATCATTCATTTCAAGTCAAGACAGTGACCTGTCAATGCGATTGGCCGCAAAGGGCTACGCGCTTTGGCGAACACCAAATGCCTCGGTTCACATGACAAAACGAACCAGCCTTTCCAGGTGGTGGAAGATGGGGCACCGCTATGGTTTTTGGCGAACAAAAACAGTTCTCAAACATCCAAAACGCCTGAGTCTCCGTGAATATTTGCCCTGGTTTGGACTCATTACGACCCTTTGCTTAGCCCTCACCATGCCGATCTATGCTTGCCTACCCATCGCCGCCTATGCTGGTGTGCTCTTGTTAGAAGCGGTTCGAATGATGTTGCGTTTTGGTCGTCCTTCTTTGATGGTTGGCGTCCCAATATGTTTGGTTCTTCTTCACACCAGTTTCTCAATTGGCTTAATCGACGGTTTCCTGCGTAAAGGTAGGGCTGCTTCAGACCGCTAGCCGCTGACTCAATCCACGGGAACATACATCAATTAAGATGCAAAGCAAAGGAAGAGAGCCTATGGGGAACGAACGCAGTGCAACCTCGAAAGGTGTCGCAGCCCTTCCTCTTTTGTTGATGGCCTTGATCCATCTCACCGTTTCTCCGCTTCGTGAAATGTTCAAGATTGAACCATCGTTGTTGTACGCTTGGTACATCATCGCGCTGATTCTTGGCTTGGTGTTATGGCGCAAGTCCTCCAAGGTGAAGGACCATGAATACCATCGTTCTCAAGTGATGAAGAAAATGAAAAAGGTCTACGAAGCAGAGGAAGAGGGTGTGTGGCAGAGCAATGCTGCGCTTGGTTCCGAACTTTCGGCAGAGGCCCAACTGAAACTTCGTGGTCAAGTATCGAGCATCGATGGAGAGGCACCGGAGATGACGCTTGATGAAGACGAACGCGTGGATGTTACGATGTTAATGGACGCAGCACACATCCAAAAGGCGAACCGAAGAATCAGTGGAACGGAAAACTTTGATGAGCAAGGCATCGATTCTACCATCGGAGCCGTGCGCAAAAAATCACCCATGGATTCGTTTCTTGATTCAATTTCCAGTCTCCTTGGTCGCGGCGACTCCGAAGACCGTCGTCGTTCGAAACAACGAGCCCGCTTAGCAGCGGCAGCAAAGGCTGATCCAGTCACGGCACAACGTCCGGTGGCGCCGATTCGCACTCCAGGTGCATCAGAGGACACAGCGTTGCAAGTTACTTCGGTGAGCGACGGTGGAGGGGTCGATTCTATGGTGACTGCATCAGGTGAAGTCATAGAAGAATCGCGTCCAATGACCGAGTCAGAAAAAGTGTATGCGTGGGATCAGCCGCAACAATCTCAAAATGCGACAAGCATTGAATCAATGGCCATGCTCTCAACTCCAATCTCAACCTCGGCACCAATGGCCCAACCACAAGCAACTCAGGGTGTGCTTTGCAAAGGATGTCAAAAACCAGTCACTCCAGGGGAACGCTTCTGCCTACATTGTGGCCTCGATGTGTGATGGCCTTTTTGCAACTCAAGGTTGAAAGAGGTCTTGCCACAGGCCTGTTTAACGGGTGATGGTGATGTCTGACAAGCGTGACTATTACGAAGTTCTCGGCGTCGAAAAAAATGCTAGTGAAGGGGATTTGAAAAACGCCTTCAGAAGCCTTGCCCGTAAGTACCACCCCGACCGCAGCACTGAGGATGGTGCAGAAGACAAATTCAAAGAAATTCAAGAGGCTTACGCTGTCCTTTCGGATCAAGAAAAACGTGCCCAATACGATCGCTTTGGGCACAACGGTCCAGGTGGGTCACCGTTTGGTGGCTTTGGTGGAAGCGGGGGCTTTAACATCAATTTGGAGGACATCCTCGGTGGTGATTTTTTTTCCAGCATGTTTGGTGGTGGAGGCGGTCGCTCCTCACGACGGCGTGGAAATGACATCCGAATTCGCCATACCGTATCTCTGCAAGACATCTATTCAGGGAGCAGTGAGGAAGTTGAATTGGAACTTCCAACTTCTTGTGATGCCTGTGATGGAACTGGTGCGGAGGGTGGTGAAACCCAAACGTGTTCAGATTGCAGTGGCCAAGGACGCGTTCGGATGCGACAACAAGTTGGTCCTTTCGTGCAAGATGTGGTCCGTGAATGCCCTACTTGCAACGGTGCTGGCCAAACAGCAGCGCATTCCTGCTCACCGTGTGATGGCACAGGCCAAATCATGAAAATGACCACACTCCGATTCTCGATACCTGCCGGCACCGAAGAGGGGACAAGACTGCGTATGCGAGGCAGAGGTCAACCTGCGGCGAAAGGCCAAGGCCAACAAGGCGACTTGTTTATTGAAATCGAAGTTGAAGAACATCCTTGGTTTGAGCGCTCAGGTCCCGATTTGATCATGTCCTTACCTCTTGGTTATGCTGACCTCGTCCTTGGGACTTCGGTTTCGCTTGATCACCTTGACGGAAAAAGCCTCACCATCAAAGTTCCAGCAGGAACAAACTCTGGCGATACCCTTGAAATTCGTAAAAGAGGATTACCAGGGCGTCGTTCCGGTGGCCGGGGTGATGTGATTGTTTTGGTTAAACTGCACATGCCAAAAAAAGTGGACAAGAAATCGAAAAAGGCTTTGCAAGAACTTCGCTCTTCGCTTGCACCTAACGATTTAATTGACCGGATTAAAAAAGACGCTTCGGACCGAAGATCCTGATTATTCTTCTTCTCGGCTTCGCATTTGTAATGTGCGAGGAATCCTCGCAGCCGTTGCCTCACCGTTGCATCGTCCATTCATTTCGATGTCAACCGCTGAAGCATTGCCCTTCAATTCAAGGGTAAGGAATGTGAGGTTGCCTTCTCGCATGGTGTCGACAAAGATTTCCTCCCCTCTGTGGAGGAATTTTGGTTCGACTTGGCCCACTGTCCATCCTTCACCTTCCGGCGCGTCAAATCGAAGGGCAGCAAGTTCCCAGTTCCCCTCTATGACGTGGATTCCCACCATGATTGGGAGTGCCCGTTCTTGCTTAGCCAGCCTCGGATCAAGACGCCATACGGCCATCGCTAGTCCATCGGTTCGATGTTCGATATCAGTAGGCCCCCAAGTGCCACATGCCGTCGCCCAATCGAGCTGAGTGATGGCTTGGAGGGAACGATCTAGGGATTTACGAAGTGTTGCGGGGGCTTCTTGTCCCGCATCCATCTGACTCTTGTACCATTGAAGTTGTGAAGTTTTGATGGACAACTCTTGGGCAAGTTTTCTGTTTGCAGAGAACATCAATGCAAAGTATAGGCAAGGCAGGAGGAACAAAAGACCCATCACCCATCGGGCAACTTCGCCCCATTTCACTGTTGAATCATCGGGAGGGAAGTAAGGTTCATCCCCCTCATCAATCATCGTATAGGCCGTCGATAAGACATAGGGTAAACGTTCGACGTTCGACCCCCAACTATGATTTGTGGCGTTGACTACATCCACGTGACTGACTCTGGCAAAATGGGTTCCAGGTTGAAGTTCCAACGCAGTCTGTAGCTTCCCGTTGACCGGTTGAACAACTCGCTCGTCAACCACTTCCCAAGTGCTTTGGTCAATGTCCCATAATTCAAGTTGAAGGTGTTCTAATTGCTCACTGAGCACCTTGACTTGGATGAGATGAATTGATGATTCATACCCTGTTACTTCGATTTTGAACACATCAGCAGTGTCATGAATCGCTAAGGTGAGTTCCCCTTCCATCCCTTCGACTGGGGGGTAAAGTTGTGGCCATGAAGTGTTGCTCAAATTGTTGCTTGATGGGCGAACAGTCGGTGCCTCTTGCCCTGAATCAAGATCCGCGAAGGACTTGCCGCTCAATTCGAAGGCGAAGCGCTCACCAGCGATTGAGAGTTTGAAGGCTGATGCATTTGGATAGGGGTAGAGGTGACTTGCTTCTGAACGTGTGAATTCCATTGGTGTGGCCGACAACCACGACCCAGAAACGAGTTGCTCAACCTGGCCTGTGAAGTTTCTGTAGAGTGGTTCGATGGTGAGTGCAAAGGTGTCATTCGTTTCGACAACAACGGTCTTGGAAGAATGGCCATGTAGGACGAGGCTCGTACCAAGTTCAATCATCGAGCCTGTTTGCTGGTTGAGATGAACCGCACGCATCAATGCGTAGGCGGTTTCCGGAGATTGACTTGAGACTTTAACGATGAATCGACCATCCTCTTCTGCAGTCCAATACTCAGAATCTGTTGGACTGTTGGTAGGCAAGGGGGCATTGTGTGAAATTCCCTGAGCGAAAAGTGTCTCAGTTTCGTTTTGGAAAAAGACTTGAAGTCCCACATCACCGGTGAGGTGTGAAAATTTCAATTCCAAAGTCTGACCTTTGGTCGCTGGTACAGCGAAAAATTCCGCTTGGTTTTGTTGGAGGAGACCAGTTAAGAATTGATTTGAATCAAATTCACTGGAGGGAATTGAATCCAAACCCCGAGTTGCATCAAAACAGTCGCCCTCAATTTGACACATCCATGCTTGTGAAGAAGCCATTGCTTCTCCCGGACTTGGGCGAACGGTTGGATTGGTTTCGTTAATGGTTTCAATAAGTGAATAGGACACAAACTCCTGAATAGGTGAGGTGATCGTCATCCGAGCCGTTTGATTTTCACTCGCTTGCTCATTGAGTGTCGAGGTCACAATGGTTGTGATTCCATCGAGCTCTAACATCACACTGCATTGGTCGCAATCAACGCTCAAACTGGTCCATTCCCCTTGATCCATTTGCCAGGTGCGCTCGTACGTATGGTCAGGGGTGGTGAGAACCCCAACAATCCGCCCATCGCGTACAGTTTCTTGGTTGGTTTCAGGCGTCTGTGCTGAGGTTTCAACCGGGGAAGCTACGGCCAAGAGCACGAACAGCAGTGCCAACATGGTAGCACGAAGGGTTGCGTTCCTGCCGTCCATGCCGCTTGCTGTTGGGAACTTGCTTTCAACTTAAGGCATGATTTGTTTCCAATCTTTCAAGAAGCAAAGGCCGCAGGCTAAGCCATGGGCGAAGGGTTAGGACGCAGCGTTATCGCTCGGCAACGTTTCGCTCGTTCATGGGCTCTGGGTGACCGTAAGCATCCACTTGCCTTTACACCGGCTCTCGTGCTTTTGGATGGAGACATCGATGTTGATGCTGCATTTGCCCCGTTTCAATCAACGAGCACAACCACCATTCCATCCACCTTGTCAATGAAAAGCAGATTACCACTTTCCCCACCCGATTTTGAGACTCCATCCCCGGAATGGACGGTCTCTGTCGGCCATGTCCTTCCTCCCTCGCTTGATGAAGCAGATGCAGGAGAGCCAGCAGGAACGGCTCAATTGCTTCCAGTCTCATGGCAGCGACTGAACCACGATGATGCGTTGACCGATCCAATGCTCAAACCCGATGTGGTGGTGTTGGTGGATGCGTTGCAACTTGCGTCACAACCGGGTCGATTGATTGAAGCAATCACAGTCCTTAAGCGCAGATTTCCTGGTGCCCTTCTTTGGACACCCGGCCTCGGTGGTCCAGACAATGTGGCACTTCTCACATGGTTTGGTGTTGATCTGTTCGACCTTTCAAGAAGCAGGCAGGCAACCGCAGCAGGCATTCTTTTGACGGGAAATGGACCACGCCACCCCGTCGAATCCATGCAAGAATCTGCTTTGATGGAGGATCAACTTGAACATTGGAAGACTGCCATCGCTGAAGTTCGCTCAGCTCTATCCAGCGACCAAATGCGATCGCTTGTGGACCGGCAATCGCTCAATAGCGCTCGTTCTGTCGAGCATTTGCGACGACATGATGCCCTCTGTTCGAGTGTACCAGGCTTGCTCGCTTCACATGTTGCCCGCACACATGCATTCCCTTGCCACAGTGCGTCCATTCAAACCGATCCTCTCATCAGTGACTGGGAGGCATTCATGAGTGAAACCTACGTGGCACCAGAAGGACTGGATACCATTCTTGTGTTGTTGCCTTGCTCGGCAAGAAAACCATACCGTTTATCAAAATCTCATGGACGTTTTATTCGTGCGATTGGAACCAGTGCATGCCATGAGGTCATGGTGACCTCTCCGCTTGGCCTTGTGCCAAGAGATTTGGAGGAAGTTTGGCCTGCTGCTCATTATGATCTCCCCGTTACTGGAGACTGGAGCCGTGACGAAGAGGACCGCATTCAGAGGATGTTCCAGCGTCTCGTTGAGCGCCATCAATACAAACGCGTCATCAACCATTCAGGTATGAAATTGGAGCACGCAACCATCGATGTCATCGACACAAGATGCGGCGAGAGCGCAGGGAGTCACGCAGCACTCGAACGACTCAGCGAAGCCGTTCAGGCTGCTGTCGATGAGTTTAGCGCACGTGGCCGTAAAAATGAGCGCATGTTGCTTGATACCTTTGCCAGCGTTGCGCGAAAGACAATGCAGAGCGATGATTGGGTTAAACCACTCAAGGTTCGAGGCAAGCCACCTCGTTATCGTTTGGAAAAAAATGGGAAGCAAGTGGCATTGTGGTCGATTGATCGAGGGGGTTTTTCACTTTCCAAGGCCGTGATTCAGGATTTGGCTTCCACCAATGCACTCCCGGCCGTTCACTTGCGTCCAGATGTCAAATGGAAAGGCGACATATTCGGCACCATCGTCGAACGGTTCGATCAAGACATTCGTACGGGAGCTGATTTGCTGGTGTATCAAGATGGAGCAGTGGTTGGGCTCGCCCGAGCGCAGGCTCCAGGCTGGGAATGGCCGTCCACCCCAGGGCGTCTGGCGAAGTCGCATCAACGCCTCTGAAATTGGGTGTTCGGCTTGGCAGTCCATCGAATGACGGCATGGTTCGGCGTGGTGATCAAGCGGAGCGATTAAGAAGGGGTGACAAGTCGCCGTTTTCCTTGGAGATGTCCTTATGGCACGTATGTACAAGTCACGGAAAGGAAAGAGCGGCTCGAGCAAGCCCTTTGTGAGTGAAGCACCTGAGTGGTCAAACACCGATGCTAAAGCGGTTACAGAACTCATTCTTGAGCTTGGAAAAGCAGGTCATTCCACAGCAGCAATTGGTACCATTCTACGCGATCAACATGCAGTGCCAAATGTTCGCCTCGTTCTAGGAAAGCGCATCGGTGCTGTCCTCGCCGAAAACGACATCGGTGGCACCTACCCTGAAGACATGATGAACCTCATGCGTCAAGCCGTCGGCATCATCAACCACCTTGGCAGTGGCAACCACAAGGACCTGCACAACAAGCGCTCACTAGAGATCACCGAGGCAAAGATTCGCCGGTTGGCCAATTACTACAAGGCTGAAGGCCAAATCCCATCCGATTGGCGATACAAGCGAGATGAACTCCGACTGATGGTCGAGTGAGTCCCAAACGCCCTTTGCTGCTTCGGCAGGCTGATGAACAACCATCGACACCGTTGGAGTGGTGGCGGCGATGAACAATCTGTTAGCATCCCCTCCATTCAACGATGCGCGTCCTCTGCTTGAGCACATCTGCGAGAGGATTGTCTCCGCATCAATGGTTCACATTCATGCACCTGCAGATGCGGTCGGCGTCTTGGGTCTTGCTTTCATTGAAGCCGCATGCTTGGATTTGAGTTTGCCTTACGCCCGGCGGTTTATGCCGCCGCATCGCACTCTGCCACGAGATGAAGTGGTCCATCCTAGCCACACCGACGAAGGTTGCTTGTTGTTTTTGGACCCCTTTGAAGACACCTGGGATGTATCCGAAGTTCAAGAAAAACAATACATCCACATCACACCACTTGCGGTTAATCTCAGACTGGGATCCAAGAACAGCGAGCGACGTGCTGCCTTGGATGTTGTGGCGCAGTGCGCAGCAATCGCTTCAGAACTTGCCCCTAATGGTCAGCGAGTCCGGCGATTGAGGCCATTTGCAGGTTCGGGATTATGGCTTCGAGAGGCCTTGGATACCACATTTGATCCCGTGCATACAGCGATTCGAGACTTGCTGAGTGCTGAGGGATCTTTGCGTGTTGTTGCATTACCGGAAGTGCCTTCCCCCTCTAAATCAATGATCCCTCATCTTTCACAACGCATGCTATCGAGGCTTTCCAAGGCATGGCCAACAATGGATGTTGATGCAAGGACTCAAGCGCTTTCAGAATTGGTGTTACCTGCACTCACCAACTCAAATATCTCNACCCCGCGCTTGGAAGAACTCGTGTGGCACCGACTCTTAGTTGACGACCATCCTGTTGATCTCGTGAGCCAAGTTCACCTTGCAATGAAGGTTTGGCCTGAAGGAATAGACGAGGCTAAACTCCATGCTTCTAAGTTGGCTGATTTTTTCATCGTCCATGGTGCTTTAACCCCTTCAGCCCCATCGACGGATTGAAACGGCGTAGCCTCTTCGCTGGTTCATGGCGATTGAGCGACTTCTCACGGGAAGCATTCGTGACCAAGTGCAAGAATTGATGTCAACAGAAGACTTGGTCATTGAAGCTTTCAGGGATTTGGTCAAGGACGAACTCAAAGCACACATTCGTAACAAGGTCGACGAAGACCCAGAACTAAAGGCCGAAATAAAAGAGGCAGTGGCTTACTACTTCCACACCAAGGCACGCACCGTTTACGCTGAATTGAAGGCGACAAGAGCTGCAACACGCCTTGGCCTTCGATTGCTTCCCGATGATCTCCAAGGCGAGGTTGGTGAGGCAGTGGTCTCACTGTTCGAGAAAGAACTCGGTGCCCTTCTAGAAAAGGCACTTTGAGAACATTCACTCACGAATCAGCGTGTATGTTATGAGCCATGTCGTTTTCGTTGAGTTGAGTGATGTTGATGTCGTGGCGCCCCTTGCTCTTTGCCTCGATTTTTCTCGTCGCACTTCTTGCACCAATGAACGCTTCTTTGGTCGGCCAAGCAGAAGCTGAAGACACCATCGTTTGCTGCGATTCAATCTCGCAAAACCTGTACTTGATCGGTTCGGATAGCAGCGGTTCACTGTCACCTTTCGCCCAAGATTTAGGCGAGACGACCATCACCAAAACAATTGCAAACGCTGTGGCCTCCGAAGAAACGGTGGGGACGTGGTCGTTGCCTGAAGTTTGGCCGGGTACGGTGCCTGCCTCGACATGGAGCCTCAGCATGGTTTACGAGGTCACCGACGCAGCCGGCGCTCAAATCAATGCCACCGCTTCGCTCCAAATCGGTTCCCAAACCTACAGTGCAACAACGCCAGCAGGTAATTCGTTCCTCGCCCAAGGAACGGGAACACTCACATTTGACATCGATGTAGAAGCGACCACAATTTCCTCGTCAAGCAATGTCGTGTTGACGCTGACCGCTCAGACCGTTGTTTTTAGCCTCCCAACTGGCGATGCTAAATTAGAATTCCAATGGGGGAGTGAAGATGCAGATTCCCACATCGAAGGCGAGATGCCTCTTCTTTCCCTGACCTTGCAAGACCCAGAAATTGAGGGTTCAGAAGTATATTTTTCTGTTGTAATCGATTCCTACTGGGGCACAAAAATTCTCTCAAACTCTGAATCTTTGAACATGCGAGTGAACGGTAACTTGCTGAGCGGCGACCCAATCGAGACATCTCAAGGAGACGGTGTGCGCGTGACGTGGACTTGGCTCGAAGCTGCGGGTGGCGAGGAAACGGTCGATGCTCAGGTAGAACTTGTCCTCCAAGCCGGAGGTGCAACGCTCTCAGGCAGTGCTTCGTTTGTGATTGAAACATTCGATTCAGACAGTGGTACTGGGACCTATTACCCACCAGATGAACCGCTACAAACAAACGGGGACGGCAGCCCGATTGAAGTGGTAGGTACCTTCGAAATCAGTCCGGATGAAGGGGCCCTTCGGCTCACTCGGGAGACCAGCATCACCCTCGGTGGCGAAATGGCATTTTGGATGCGCTGGGGACTTGACCACATTGGTGACGATGTGAATGACCTTTCCCCGGTGTTGAAAAGCTTCCAAGAGGGCTCTGTCACTGAAGATGAGCGCGTCAGTCGAAGCATTGAGCCGAATGAAATCAATGAATTCGAACGCCAGATGCTCACCGGTGCGTCGACCTCCTCCGGTCTTTGTGCTTATTACCTAAGCGTCGGTCTTGGCCTTGATGGTGAAGAACTCCTTGGGAGTTTCAGAAACTTTGAGACCATATCGATCGATCTGGATTTGAACGGGCAACAAGATGTTGTCAACCATCCAGTGAC
>QQSI01000018.1 GCA_003602645.1 Candidatus Poseidoniales archaeon
GCTTCGCCGCCAGATGCGACGACATGATCGACCGAGGCTGAAGTGACTTGTTCCCACAGTGACTCAGCGGTTTTGAAGTCAGGAGCCTTGAGTTCCAAACGGTACTCAGGGGCGCCGTTGTAATGGCAGGTGATTTCGATTTCCTCCTCTGGAGAAGAGAACGCTTCTGCGGCAAGCAATGCTTCACGGATCACATCAACACCGTTGGTTGCGTTGATGCTCAAGGTGAGCGTGCCACGGATTTCGACAAATGGAGGAATGATGTTCTCAACCGCAATTTCGATGAAAGGTTGCAGCCAGTCGCCTTCAAACCCTGCATCTTGCAGCGCACCTTCATTCATTGCTGCTTCTTCGAACGCAGAATACAATCCGCCAAAGGCGTCGCTCAGTTCCTCGCCTGAGGATGAAATTTCCTCTGGGCTCCATCCAACCTTTTCACCCAATACCTTGAGCAATTGGTGAGCACGCTGTTCGTTCTTCCATTCTTGCAAACGGTCACGGCGTCGTTCTTCTGAAACGGATTTGAGGGAAAGTTCCAATGAGGTTCCATCTTTTCTTGTCCGCATTACTTTGCAAATCAAGCGCTGTCCTTCTCGAACAAACGCTCGAATGTTCTTGACCCAGCCACTAGCAATTTCTCCGATGAAGATGAACCCTTCAACGCCCTCGAATTCATCGAGCGAGACATACGCTCCGTTTTGCTTTACGGTCGTGACAGAAACAACGACCAGTTCGCCTTCCGAGGGAGTGTTCATTGCTTTCTCGGAGGACATGGAGGCTCAGCCTCCTTACTCGAGTGCTTCGACGACAGTGCAACCAACGAGATCGGCTTTGCCGCCGGATGGCCTGGTGAGGGTAGCACCACACACATTGCAGGACACGATGGTTGTAGCACGGGAGTAGATTGTGGTTTCATTGCCGCAGTCTGCGCAGGCAACTTTGAAGAAATTTTTAGCCATAGGTGTCAACTCACTTGTCAATCAATTCGAACTTCTTAGCTCGCTTGCATGGTGCATAATGCGCCTTGCCGGTCTCCGTGCAACGGAAGAGAATGTTCACTCGCTTGGTTGGCTTTTCACGGCCGTCAGGCTTCGGACGAGGGAAACCACGGTACCCAGCCATAACACGGCGGAACCGGCGCTGACCCCAGCGAAGTTCGGATGCGCGCTTCTTCTTCACACGCTCCACTGTGTGCATGGTATGCTTACCAGCCGAGGGGCTGTAACGCTTGACTTGACGAGGCATTTTCACCATAAGAGCACCTTAAGCATTCGGCCCACAAGAGTCGGGTATTTAGCCATGCCGCACCAACCACTGCCATGGAATCGTGCGACTGCGCATGGAAATCAGGGTTGAATTGATAAGAACAACGCAAGAGCAACCCATATGGATGCGATGGCCCAAGCCGCTTTGTGGTTCTGGCTTCCCGTTGCACTTATCCCGCTTGGAATCTGGATTTTCCTGTCCTCCAAAGAATCGCTGCAACGAAGGATGGGTCAAGCAATGGCACTTTTAGGGCTCACGGGCGTTGTTCTTTCCCCGTGGACCGTCCCAGAATCACCTTCGATTGCCGCAGGACATCTGGTTGGCTTCCTCATCGGTCCCGCTGCACTTCTCTTGGCAGGATTGTACCTTGTGGCGTTCTCAGGAAATGTTGCTGTGGGGAAACTTCCGAAAAGCGATCGCCGTCTTGGTGTTATGGCGTTCCTTATTGGATTTGTTTGGTTTACTGGGATGCATTGGTGGAATTTGACTCCAAGCCTCGATGGTGAAGTCAACCGGTATTGGCTTGTTTTCTGGCCGACCTTCCTTTTGCTTCTAACCTGTCTCTGCTCAGCCTCTGCTTTGAGCCTCCGTGTCATTGGGGACCGCAGAACAAAGGAGTCAAACGTGCTTTGGTTTGTTTCTGGCTTTGTTTTTTCACTGATTGTCCTCGCCATGACCATCGATGGTTCTGCTGTCGATGCAGCCTCGTTCCGTTATCACTTGTGGCTTGCCGGTGCAGATCTGCTGGGGACTGCTGTTGGGTTTGCCATCGCGGTCTTGGTGTTTGGAGGCGTCATCATGCTCCATGAACGCTCTTTAGAGGAACCACCTTCGGTTCACCCTCCAACTCCGAAAGAATTTGAGCACGTTGCTGCGATTGTTTCTGCAAACATAGGGGGTGAAGAATCTGAATGATGAGCAACTGGTCTTCACTTGGCGAGCAATGATTCTCTCATTCTTGCTTCCTTTATTCGCCCTTTTGGCCATCGACTTGAGCCTCGGTGGTTCGGTTGGGGCAGGGGCAGACAGTTTACCCAGGTTTGCAAATGCCTTGTTGACAGCATACACACTCGGATCCCTCGTTCTGCTTGGCAATTTGTTCTTCTATGCAGATTCACGCCAACGCCCCCTTGCACCTTTATTTGGTATGCTTGCAGCTGCTGGTATGGGCCTTTTGACCTCAGTGTTCCTCTTGGAAAACACCGACATGCTGATGGAAAACAACGGATCAATACGAGCGCAAATCATGTACAACATCGTCCACATGCTGGTTTCAGCAGGATCAATCCTTCTTGCCTTTGGTTTAGCCCTCGGCCTCACCTTCGCAACCATTACCGCTCAAAAAGCGAGAAAAACTTCTTTTGAAGAAGAATAATTCTGGCTTGGCAAAGCGAATATCACCTCCGTTGATTTCATAAGGAGGAGGTCGGTGGGCGTGTTCAGCAGGTGTTTCAATGTCAAAGGGTACTCCATCCATGGGTAAGCGTCAGAAGACCACCCACATCCGTTGCCGACGCTGCGGACGCAACGCNTACCACAAGCAAAAGGGNGTNTGCGCATCATGTGGATACGGCGAAACTTCTCGCATCCGCAAATACAGTTGGGCAAAGAAGACTCACCGTCCTAAGGCTTGAGTGAATTCACGCTGTTGAAAAAGCGCAATGGCTACAAAGCGTCTTGATTTGGTTGGGTTGAGGCAAGACCATGTGCGGTATCTTTGGAATCGTAGGACGAACCGGCGTCCATGTCAACCAGTTGATCTATGACGGCCTCACTGTGCTCCAGCACCGGGGCCAAGACGCAGCAGGAATCATGACTGAATCCGAAGGTCAATTTCGACTTCGAAAGTCAAACGGGCTGGTCTCTGATATTTTCTACACCCGTCACATGCGGCGCTTGCAAGGCCACATCGGCATTGGTCACGTGCGCTATCCAACTGCAGGCTCCTCTTCGCGAGCAGAAGCACAGCCGTTTTACGTCAATTCACCCTACGGATTGAGTTTGGCCCACAACGGTAACCTCACGAACGCGTCAGAACTCAAAACGCTGCTGACCGATCGTCATCATCGCCATATGAACACGAGCAGTGACTCAGAACTCCTGCTCAACATGCTGGCCGTTGAATTGGATCAGCGAACAACCAACATGTCGATTGATGGACAGCCACATCTAGACATCGAAACTGTATTTGGTGCTGTCCAAGGGGTCCATGAAGCAGTGACCGGCTCCTACGCTTGCGTCTCGATGCTTTCTGGCTATGGCTTGCTGGCCTTTAGAGATCCACATGGCATACGACCGATGGTGTTTGGAAAGCGAGAGATTGATGGGTGCACTGAATGGGTTGTGGCGAGCGAATCTGTTGCGATCACCGCTCTTGGGTTCGAAGTGGTACGAGATGTCGCACCCGGGGAGGCAATCTTCATCTCAAATTCGGGTCACTTGTTCAAGCGACAATGCGCCGAACCCGTCGAAGCAGCTCCATGTGTGTTTGAATACGTCTATTTTGCACGTCCAGATTCCGTCATTGACGGGATTTCGGTGTATAACGCTCGATTGAGCCAAGGAAAGAAGCTCGCAGAACGCATCCTTGAAGCATGGCCTGACCATGACATCGATGCTGTGATCCCCGTGCCTGATTCCGGGCGCATAGCCGCTCTTCAGATGGCTGAAACCCTTCAGGTCGACTACAGGGAAGGATTTGTCAAGAATCGTTATGTTGGGCGTACCTTCATTATGCCCGGCCAAGCGCTCAGAGAGAAATCCGTGCGACGCAAATTGAACGCTATTGAACACGAATTTTCTGGGAAGAACATCCTGCTTGTAGACGATTCAATTGTCCGAGGCACAACCAGTGCTCAAATCATAGAGATGGCCCGAGATGTCGGTGCTGCGAAGGTCTATTTTGCCTCAGCTGCACCTCCTGTGCGCTATCCAAACGTCTACGGCATCGATATGCCTGCGATTACAGAATTCATTGCGAACGGGAAATCGATTGAAGAAATAAACACGATTATTGGCAGCGATCGACTGTTCTATCAATCGCTTGAAGACCTCGTTGAGGCGACCACAATTGGTCCGAAACCTCCAACACGATTCGACACCAGTTGCTTTAGCGGCGAGTATGTGACTGGGGACATTGATGAAGCCTATTTGGAACGCTTGTTCAACTCCAGAAACGATGCTGCGAAGCATGGTTCTTCAGAAGATGATGAAGTGATCGACATGCACAACGACGGCTCCTGAGGCTTTTCGTATGGCAAAGCAACATGCCTGGATTCTTCGATTTGGCGAACTTGGTCTTAAATCAAGAACCGTGCGCCGGGCCTTTCAAAAGACCCTCCGTAAGAACCTCATGCAACTCGCTGTTGACGCTGAGGTCCCTCTGATCCGTGGGCGAGAACGCCATCAAGACATGGTGTACTCCACTGCTCCCGTCCATGTTGTTGAATCCCTTCTTTCCCATGCATTGGGTCTTGCTGCCTTTGAACGGGTGACCTCTTTGGGGAAGGAGATTGATCCGGAGAAGGTCGCAAAGCAACTCTTGGATGGGGATCCGCACAAAGGAACGCCGCGAACCTTTGGGGTTCGGGTCAAACGGCTTGGAGAAAAGGGGGCATGGAACACAATCACCTATTCAGCTGCGCTTGGTGCTGCGCTTTGTGATTTGGACTCAGCCCTCAAGGTCGACCTGAGCCATCCTGATCGCTGGTACCGGATGATCCTGGAACCAAACCAGATCGCTCACATCGAAACACGCTCAGATGGACCCGGCGGGTTGCCTGTTGGGGTGCAAGGGGATGTGGTTGCCTGTCTTCGAACGCTTGATGATTTTTTGAGCGCATTCCTGATCTTACGAAGAGGTTCGCGAATTCTTCCAGTGCTTGAATCAAAGGAAGAATATGTTCAGATTCTCAAATCGTGGGACCCCTACCTTGGTCGTCGCTCAAGGATGCGAGACGAGGAGGGCAAGAGCCATGAGCGGCCTGCTTGGGGTGTTTCAGGCCTTGATTTAGACGATGCAGCCCCTTATGTCCAGCATCGTGAAAGCGCAATCAAAACCACACCCTTGTGCACATTGGAACCATTAATGGGTTGGACAGAATTGGAAAAAGAGCACTTGTACTTGCATATTCTCAATCCTCTCCTCCACCCTCTTCATCCGGATTGTGAATCATGGATTGAGTCTTGAATCCCTTCACATCGAGGGGATGAGGTTAATTGAGTCGCGTCCCGTGTGTGGCACATGGTGATGACTCGGGCTGCGAACATTGCGTTCAAACCTGAGCACAAGATCACCATGCTTTGCCTTTCATCCAGCGGCCAATTTTTATCTTGGGCGGATCAAAGCGGCTCAGTCTCGCTCGCCAGTGTGGGTAAAAACCACACTTTGGATGTCAAAGGGAACTGGCATGCACCAGGAACTGTTGTTGGATTGTGCCTGCGCGGTCAACGTGCCTATGTTCTTGATGATGTTGAGGGTCTTTTTTGTGTCAATCAACAAGGTGAAGTGGATTGGCATGTGCCTGTTGCTGGTGGTGGTTTTTCTCTCCATGAAGGCCCGACCGATATGGCGGTGGTCGATGCGCTAGGGCGCCTTTTACGGGTTGGCTATGATGGGTCGCCAACAGACCTTACCTCTCAATTCGAGGGAATTCTCAAGGCAATGTACGTAAGCGAATTTTTGGTTTTGTCCTTTGAAGACGGCTCAGTCAAGGCGCTGAATGGCTCACAGGTGGTCTGGAACCGCCCAGTACGTGGTGAGGTTGGTGAATCAATCACCGCTCTCGGGATGGACGCTTCAGGTCATCTGATCATTGGTCGTGAAGGCTACGCTCTTGTTGATGGGGAAGAGGAAGCTCTCGAAATGGAAACATGGTGTTTGAACGGACAAGGATTGCTTTTTCGTAGCGACCTCAAAACTCGGCTCACACACATCACGCCGGGCTTGGGAAGTGTTGTGTGCGGCTTTGACAACGGGAGTGTCACTCATTACAAGGACAATCAGCATCAAGAGTTGCTCAACACAGGCTTCGCTGTGCAGAGTCTGATGGTTCGCCAAAACCATGTTGTTGTGTCTTCTTGGTTCTATCTTTTCGGTGTTGAAGAGGGGAGTGAACCATGGAAAATCGAACATCAAGGCATGCCAATGCTGCTCGAATCTTCCAACGATGGGTCGATCTGTTTCTTTGCAGGCGAAGATCAAAACGACTGGACAGAACCCGAACCAATTGGCTTCTTTTCTCTCAAATCTGAAGCAAGAGATGCCGATCCTTCTGAGTTGACGGAGTGGTTTCAGAGACCGGATACTGAGCCAGAACGCTCTGCTGAGGAAATCTATAGAGTAGATGAAACAGTAGAAAATTTGCTCACTGAAGAAGAACGCATGCTGATGGAAAAACCACCTGTAATCGGCCTTGATTCATTGCATGCTGCTTTGGACGATTTCGCCTTCGCTTCTCCAGATGATCAAGCACAAGGCACATTGAATGTTGATGCAGAAAGCCTTCTCGATGATCTTGACGACCAATTATCAAGCATGGCGATGATGCCAGATGAGGGTTTGTTTGATGCATTGAATGAGGAAGTCGTTGCGCCAATCGCTCCGGTTCCCGCAGCGGGCGAGGACCAAGTTGTCACCTGTGATGAGGACGGAACGGCTGTTGTGTTGCTCGACGGCTTAGGTTCTGAAGACCCTCAAAATAGGATTGTGATGTGGTCTTGGGTCGATTCAACCGGTCAAGAAATCGCCACTCAAGCAAGAGCCAAGGTGCGTCTCTCCGCCGGTGTGCACCGGTTTGAATTGCGGATTTGCGACAGCGAAGGTCAATGGTCAAGCGATACCATTCAACTGACACTCAAATAGGCTTAGACTGATGAAGTGGTGGCTAGTGGGCCGACCATGGCCGTAAGGGATCCTTGGATTGAATGCTTCTTTGTCGGGGCCTTACAGATGCGTTGCTCCATTGTGACCGACCGCTCAACGGGTGATACGGTCATTATTGATGGCGGCAGTGAGCCTGAACGGTTGATTGCTTGGATTGACCGTTTTGAAGGGCGAGGTCCTGATTGGTCAAATGGTCCAGACAGTTCAATGACAGCACGTGACCAAGGCTTGCCTGAGCGAAAGGTTGTGGCCTTGGTGAACACTCATGCACATTTCGATCACAGTGGACACATACCTGACTTATTGAATCACTATCAGGTCAAATGGTACCTCCACCCCGATGACACATACTTGCAAACATTGGCTCAAAGTTCAGCACGTCGTTGGGGTTTTGATGCTCCAACTCCAGCAGTGGCAGACGAAGCACTGGTACCAAAATCCACGATGAGCTTCGGTGCACTGGAATTTCATATCCTTCACACACCAGGTCATACCCTGGGAGGATGCTGCCTCAATTTGTTGGTTGAGGATGGATCAAACCACCTCTTTGTAGGAGACACGTTGTTCAACGGTTCTGTTGGGCGAACTGATTTACCCGATACCGGTGGTGATTTTGATGTTCTTGCTGCCTCAATTCATACTCAGTTGTGGCCCCTAGAAGGGGACACAGTGGTTTATCCAGGTCACGGGCCTTTGACAACCATCGGACATGAGCGTGCTACAAACCCCTTTGTTGGTGAGGGCGCAGGTCCTGGGGGGGTTTACTCTCGTGGCAAGTACGCCTAATCACGCCATCATGCCAGCAAGGGTTGACTGAAGCACGGGAAGTGCTTCTTCCCAGGTTGCCACAATGCCGTAGTCAGCGTGTTGGAAGATTGGTGCGTCTGCATCCTTGTTGATCGCAACGATGTACTTGGAAGAACGCATGCCTGCCAAATGTTGGATTGCTCCGGAAATCCCAACAGCGATGTAGAGGTTTGGATTGACTGTTTTACCAGTTTGACCGACTTGCATCGAATGGGGGATGGCTTCCCATGTGTCGACCGCCGCACGGGATGCACCAACGGCTGCACCGAGTGTGTCTGCAACGGCTTCGAGGTGAACGAAGTTGTCAGGTGAGCCCATGCCTCGACCACCAGAAATGATGATGTTGGCTTCAGCCACATCGAGGCGTTGAGACGCTCGTGCCATGAATTCTTGGACAGCAGTGGCCATGTTACCCGTTGTGTCGACCACAGAGATTTCGTTGCTTCCAGTGCTTGGTGCAGCATCGAACACATTCGCTCGTACGCTGACAACCGCAGGACCGGAAATTGCTACAGTTTGCATGGCTTTTCCAGAGTACACCGGCGAAGTAAGTTGGTTCTGACTTATTGCGACCACGTCTTGGACAACCGAAAGATTACGGCGAGCAGCAAGGCGAGCGGCGAGATCTTTTGATTGCGGTGTAGCAGATGTGAGGATGGTTCCTTGAGGCGCAACGGCGTCAAGCGCCTCAGCCCAAGCAGCGGCATCATAATGAGCAAATGCATCAGATTTAGCAGCAATGACTTTGCTTGCACCAGCGATTGTGCCTGCGGCATCTGCAACGCTTGCATCGGTGCATGGCACGATGATCATTGGTGAGCCACCAAGTGCATTGGCAGCGGTCACGAGTTCGGATGTGGTTGTGTGGATGGTTCCTTTTGCGATTTCAGCAATTACAATTAGTTCAGTCATGGTTTCACCTCAAATTACGTTGGCCTCGTCTCGAAGCAAGTTGGCGACTTCGGCTGCAGCGGCTCCGCCCTCGTAGGACTTACCGGCTGGCTTGGCAGGTGGCATGCTGTGTGCGACAATGGTGACGGTTGAAGGCTGGATAGCCGCGGCTTTCACTTCGACTTGTGCCTTTTTGGCTTGCATGATGCCTTTGACATTTGGCTTTCGAACCTTGATATCGCCTTTGTCGCAAGTGATCACTGCTGGTGTGTTGACGGAGATTCGGGCATTGCCACCATCGCTTGGAGCAACCACGGTTAATCCACCGTCAAATCCAACGGAGGTCACATTGGAGGCAGACGCCCAGCCGAGTCGTTCAGCAACACCAGGGCCAGTGGAGCCGGCCCCGGTATCAGCTGCGGATTTTCCACAGTAGACGATTTCAGCACCCAGTTCTTGGAGGGCTGATGCAAGGGCGGATTGAAGGGCATTTGAATCAAGCTCTTGTTCACAGTCGATTCGCACGATGTGGTCTACACCAATCGCTTTAGCATCTTTGAGCACCTTGTCAGCGCCCGCTCCACCCAAGGTGAGTGCAATAACTTCGCCACCGGATGCATCTCGATGTCGGAGGGCAGTTTCAACAGCGAATTCGTCGTAAGGACTCATCACTTTCTTAACAGCGGAAAGGTCCACACGGTCCCCTGATACGACGATTTTGGCATTTGTGTCTGGCACTTGCTTCACGAGAACAACGATCTTTGTCATGGGTGGCACGCTCCTCCTCATCGAGGGGACAACTTGCTCGACATGAACGAGATTGATGAACCTTAGCCTTGCCCAAGTTCTTCTCCCAGGTCTAGATTTTACACGCATACCGAAACCTTTGATAGCCGTCGCAGGAGGGCTCAAGTTCCATGTCGAGTCAAGAACCCACTGAACCAACCCCTGAAGAAATGCGACTCCTCGCTGCTTGGCGAACCTTCTTTGAAACCAACTGTAAAGCCGACTTCGCCGCTCTTGGTGAAATCGAAGACAGCGTCTGGGGGTTTGAGGTTCAATGGGAAGCGTTGAATCAGCATAAGGATCTAGGCATTGCCTTCATGAGCAACAGGGCGACCTGCATCAAATTTGGAACAACAGTCCTCGAGGAGCAGTTTGCGCTCCACAACCTCATTCCTCGCCCAGTGATTCGAGTGATTGGCTTTTCTGAATTGAATCGTTACCATATCAACGACCTTCGGATGCGCGATCGAACCCGTTTTCTCCGCTTTGATGCAGTGGTTCACAGTTCAAGTCGCGCCATGGGATGGCTCAAGCGATCGGCTTACCATTGCCTAACTTGTAAGCATGAGTGGCTGATCGATGAACAACTCGCACGAGCAAGAAAGAAGGCAGAAACGTGCCCTCTGTGCTACAAACAAGCTCGAACCATGCTGATGGAAGGTGCTGACCCCATGGAGGTTCCAGATTGTCGGAACATCAGCATGGATCTCGAGCGTAATTACTACGAAGATGTACAATACATGGAACTGTTTGACCCAGCAAGCCTCATGGATGATGCTGCACCTGAGGATGTTCCGACCATTATGGCGGTGGTTTCCGATGAGTATGTGAATCAATTCAAACCCGGTCAGTGCCTCACCGTGAACGCAACCATTGGGGTTGACCACCTCCCCTCTCGTGATTATTTGCGCGACACACGACGCATTCTTCGCCTTGATGTGCACAGCATCGAAGAAGGGTTTTCTCTTCACGAAGAGTAACTCAAGTTCGCAATCGATTGACTGCCTCGAGTGATTCTGGGTGTGTTTCGAAGTGAGAAGCAACGGCCTCCAATCCTCGGCTAATGCCGGCTGCAACGCCTAATTTTGCATCGAGTGGATGCAATGTTCCGTCTTGGATTGCAGCCTTGAACGCTGCTAAGTCCGTCCATGTGGAAGGTTCGCCAAATTTAGGATTCGGTGTGACGACGATCTCGCCCCATTCTGGTAAGACCACATGTTCTGCCAATTCGAACACTGGAGAATGTTCGTCTTCGGGATTAAGGTAGGCGTGCTTTTTCATCTTGTTTCGTAGGATGTTCTCAGCATCGTGCAAGAGAATGGCTCCTGAAGGATCGGATTTACTCATTTTGTGATCGAAACTCTCCATCCGTGTTCCTGTGGCTTTGAGTGAGGAAATGATTGGGGTGTGCAAACAGGTTGCTTTTGGCCAGTTCCATTTTGTGGCCACGTCTCGCATGAACATGTGTGCCTTTCTTTGATCCATACCTCCAAGCGCTACATCGATGTTCAACTCGAAAATGTCGCTTGCCTGCATGGCTGGATAATAAAATTTGGAAAGGTCGTGGTCCGAAGAGGCTTCATCTCGGCCCATGATGGTGAATGTCTTTCTGACCATCGCAAGGGTTGCGCCTTTCGAACATCGAAGCACACGTGCCCAATAATCGCCATTGTCCATCAATTCGGAAGCCCAGAGGAACCGTAATTGTCCGGGGCCATCGCCTTCTTCTGGGTGGCCTAATAGGGCCCTGAATGTTTCCTCCATGTAGGTGGCAGTGGTCTGAATGTCATCCATGACCCCGTTGAACTTGTCGTTGACCCAGGCGTGCCAATCGGCTAGGAAGATCAATACATTGGCATCAGCTTCAAGCATCCGTCGCAATTGAAGAGACAACACCTTCCAACCGATGTGTGCCTTCCCAGATGGTTCAAAACCAACATAGCAGCGAATCGTCCCGTCACCACCGAGGCTGGATTTGTCTGCTAGGCAATCAACCAAATGGTTGATCCCAACGGTTTCATCCACGCTTCCAACCATGAGGGCGAGTCGGTGTTGTGCCGCATCATCGAGTTCAGCGATGCGCGGGCATTGTTCCATGAACGGTTTGAGGATGGCGTTGATGTCCATGCCGTCCTCTCCATTTAGCCCTCAAAGGAGATCGTTGAGTTTCTTGACCTTCCCTTCGGAGGGTGCAGTGCCTTCTTCAATCATTGATTCGAGTTCGGCAATCATTGCGTTTGCTTTGTCAATTGTTTCTTGAGTTAAGCTTGAACTCATTTCCATGGTTTTGATCGCCATTTTGATGGCAGAACGTGCTTTCGAGAATTTCTTTGCTTCTTCCTTTGCTTTGTCGCCTCGTTGTTTTGGTGTGTACCCAGTGGCTTCATCCAAAAATGCGGAATACCTTCGTCGGGATTCCATGGCTTGATCTCGCCCACCATCTGCGCTCAAGAAAGCCGCCAATTCTGATCCTTTGAGTTGGTTAACATCGAGGGCGAGTTTACCGTCTGCATCAAACTCGCCAGTGATTCGTGTCATGATTCCAAACGAGCCACTGAATACGCCATCTGCGTTGACTTGAAGATCTGTGAAATATTGTGCTGCGAGTTTTGAAAGCCCAGCGTTTCCGCCCATTTTCTTTTGCAAACCACGCTTAACTGCGAACCGCTCCATACCCACTCCAAACCGCTCTTGAACATAAGGCTCACCGTTAGGTAGGGTCCCATTTTGGCGTTGGTACAGGGGTGGGGCTTCGTCGGAGGGATTTAGTTCTCAAGGCCTCTGGCTAAATCATGCGAAGGATGCTCATCGCCACGGTCATGCTTCTTTTGATGTTGGTTCCGAGCGTTCCAGCAGAGACAGAATCGGTCATCGAACTTAAGCTCGAAGACACGCTTGAAGACAATGATTTGGGCATCCATGCCGGTGCAGTATCACCTGACGGCCTTCACGTGTTGATTGCTGGTGAGGAGGGTTATGCTCGTCTTCTTTCCGCTGAAAATGCAGGGGACCGCAGTGCGGATATTGAGCTAAATTCAGGTCGTTCTCAAGCGTTCCAAGATGTGGCGTGGCATCCAAGAGGCAACACTGCACTCATGGCGGGCGATTATGGTATGGCCATGCGGTATGATTCATCGGACTACAGCATCGGCCCTGTTGCCGGTTCAGGTACGGTGTTCGGACTCAACCTCACTGCTGTTGAATGGCGCCCAGCTGGTGATTACGCTTATTTTGGAGCGGTTGACGGTAGCATATGGCAATTCTCGGAGGGCACTGGATTGGTTCAACTCAACGACACGCTCAGTTCAGCCATCACTGATCTCGTGTGTCACCGTCAAGAAAACATTTGCATCGTTGCAACTTTGGCTGACGGACTAGCGGTCATTGACCAAACGCACGAGGTTACCTACCTTACGGGTACGAGTTCAAGCACATGGATTGGCGTGGATTGTGCCGATCCGACCCTCAATGAATGCGTTGGTTTTGCCAGCGGTCTCAAAACTCAAGCCATTCGTTTGGACATCATCTCTCCAGGCAAATCCACGACTGAAAATTTGATGCAATTTGGGACCCTTAACGGCGATTTCACAAGCGTATCTCGTGGTCATGATGGCAGCACTTTGATCCACATGGCACCGTTCGCCACGGTGCGTCAACAGCCCCTTATCTCTGAAGCATTCACGCAAATTCTGGCCGAAGACGCAGCGGCTTGGGATTCAGTGGTTGCAGGCCGAAGCATTGCTTTTGTTTGGGAAACAGACCAACGTCAGGGATTCATCATTACATCCTTCGGCAACATCGTTTCGTTTTCCCCCGAAGCACCCGTCGAGGTTGACAACAGTCTGATGACCATGGCAGTGTTGACCGCCGTGGTGGTTGCAGTGCCTGGAACCGTGCTCGGTCTGATTTACATGAACAGCAAAACCTTGCAAAACCTGTACATGAAATGGCGAGGCCGGAAAAAGGCTTGAATCGAATTCACCCAACGTTCACAGGGTTAGGTTCTTGAAGCGCCTATGCTCACAAAGAGATGAGAGGGTCCAATGGAACCATACGAAGGCGTCGATTTTTACGACATTGAAAGTCTCCTAACCGAAGAAGAAATCATGATCCGTGACATGGTTCGCGATTGGGTTGATGAAGAAGTTCTCCCCAAGATTGAACATGCTTGTGCTGAAGGAATCTTCCTTGATGAATGGCGTGTTGCGCTTGGTGAAATGGGTGTGCTCGGGGCACCGCTCAAGGGCTATGGATGCCCTGGATTGTCCTATGTTGCCTACGGCCTCATCTGTCAAGAACTCGAGCGAGGCGACTCAGGATTGCGTTCCTTTGCCTCTGTCCAAGGTTCGCTGGCCATGTACCCAATCTGGGACTTTGGCTCTGAAGAACAAAAAAACCACTACCTCCCAAAGATGACATCCGGTGAATGGATTGGCTGCTTTGGACTCACTGAACCAGATTATGGATCCAATCCCGGTGATATGATCACCAAGGCAGAAGACATGGGTGACCATTACCTGCTCAACGGGGCAAAGATGTGGATCACCAACGGAACCATTGCCGACGTTGCGGTTGTTTGGGCCAAGCTCGATGGCGTTATTCGAGGCTTCATTGTTGAGAAAGGCGACGAAGGATTCTCCGCTCCAGAAATGAAAGGAAAGCACTCCCTCAAGGCGTCTGTCACCAGTGAACTCGTCTTCCAAGACTGCAAAATTCCAAAGGACAGGATGCTTCCAAATGTCAAGGGTCTCCGTGGCCCGTTCTCCTGCTTGAACAACGCTCGGTTCGGAATTTCATGGGGTGCTTTAGGCGCTGCAATGGCTTGTTTCCACAGTGCTAAGACCTACGCATTGTCCCGTATTCAATTCGATCACCCAATCGCTTCCTATCAATTGGTCCAGAACAAATTGGCATGGATGCTCCGTGAGATTACGAAGGGTCAACTGTTGGCCTACCACCTTGGTCGAAAGAAGGACGACGGAACATGGTTCAATGAGCAAATTTCGCTTGCGAAAATGAACAATGTGGACATTGCTCTTGAAATCGCTCGAGTTTCACGTGACATCCATGGCGCAAATGGTGTTCTTGATGAATACCCGGTGATGCGGCACATGGCCAACCTTGAGTCGGTCAAAACCTACGAAGGCACCCATGACATTCACAACTTGATCCTTGGACGCTACATCACCGGCATCCAAGCCTTCACACGAACCGTTTGATGCTCTTGTTTGAATTCGCTTCCAATGATGCAATGCATCATTCAACGGCCCCACTCCCTCGAATGAGAAATTCACGCCCCTGTACGGACTCCAGATTGGTGGCGGACGTACCAGGATTCGAACCCGGGTTTTCGGCTTAGAAGGCCAAAGTGATATCCAACTACACTATACGTCCTTGAGTTGATGGCAGGGCTAACCCTTGATGAAGGTTCAGCATAAGCAACGCCCTCAAAGCGGTCTTGCGCATTTGTGGCATCGAGTTGGCCTGCGAACAGTGGTTCGCTTCCATTCATAGCCACATGATTTACAGGTCCAGTGTTGTTTTTTCGCATCACCAAGCACACCATCCCTCATTCGTTGCAACAACGGTGAATCACGTAAGGATGGTGAGGGGGCAATCGATTGTGTCAATTGATCATGCTTGGCTGAATGAGCGGTAAGGCCAGCAGCATGCAGGAATTCATGGACAAGAGTGTGGGCGTACAATGCTTCATCCTCCAACAGCACAGGATGAAGTCCAATGGTCACACGACCGGGGTCGATCCTCAGCCTTCTGCGGCGAGCCAATTCATTTGGCCCCTCTTCAAAACGCGTCATACCTAATCGAGTGCTTTCATTTTCAAGCCAAACAAATTCAATTCGATCTTCAATCCACGGGCGAAAAACGGCATCGGTCACGCCCGAAAGAGCTTGTACGGCGTCTTGGATGATGCCTTCAGGAACATGAGGCGCATGGTCGGGTATGGGCACATCAGCCAACGACAAGCGCTCTTCATCGCTGTTGGCCATGTCTCTCGTAGATGCCTGCCCTTCATCAACTCGACGAACGAGTTACCTCAAGCGACAAACCGTGCTCGAATCCAATCGTCTTCTCGCCAGGCTTCCCTGCGGTCGAATGACCGGACCTCTTGGGTTTGCAAGTTGAAGGCTGAAAG
>QQSI01000019.1:0-17923 GCA_003602645.1 Candidatus Poseidoniales archaeon
TTGAGCATCATTGTGCCCAGGAATGTGGGGGGCCTGGGCACGTGGGAACCACCAACTCAGCTAGCTGGGGTGGAATCGAAGTCCCCCCGCCCGTCTTTCGGGGGGAGGTGTGTTGGGTTGTTTTGTCCGTTGCGTGCAAGACGGGCACGCAGACACAAAGCGGCTAATCCGTACAAGTTGGACCTTTCTTGTACAGCATCGAAGGTGGCGCCACGAGTTTCATCCGTTTCGTTTTGCCAATTCATTCCATCCCCTCCAGCACTCTCACCCACTCACTCGTGGTATTCTTTGTGTCGCATCGTAGATTCTTTGGCGTCAGCCAGCAAATCTTCGAGTTGGTCGTTTCGTTGAGCAAGTGCGTTTGTGGCACTTGCAATGTATAGCGTAAGCCCTTCTTGGGCGGCGATCTCAGGCGTTGTGCCTTGAAGTTCGTAGAGGATGCCAAGAGATTTCTTGTCCCCATGGCCTAATGGGATTCGAACCGAATCCATGCCTTGAACCAACGGTTGCCCGTTGAGGAATTGCTGAATCGCTTGACGAATCACGTCTGAACGGTTCCGAGCACCATCGAGGCCGACACGTGCGTCAAGCATCATCAAATCATCCTCAGTGATTCTGAGCGAGACGAGGTTGCTTGGTGCGGTCATCGGGGGTGGCTCCTGTACCCTGTCGTATGCCCAGTGGACTATAAAGTATTCGTTTTGATTACGTTTTGTAAGACATACAATTACAATTGTGGATTCTGGAAAAATCACTAGCAGTGACTCGATGCGCAGGAGAAACTGGATTGGTTGTTTACAAAAACATTGAATTTGGCGTATACAGTACATTTGCCACAAAAAGGTCCGTGATGTCTCTAAATACCGCCACCGACTGGTCACGACATGGCCCTTGAACCATCGCGTGGATTGTACTTGTATCTTCGAGTCCTTAACGAAGCATTGGATGATGAAATCATCACCGATGACGAAGCTCAAATACTGCACGTCATGGCCAGCGCCCTAGGCGTACGCCCAAGTGATACTGCAGAATGTATCTCTGTCGCCAGGGGCGAAGCACGCAATCCTTTCGATGATTTGGAGGAGGACTATTCCGGTCACAGGATGGGCGATGTGGCCACTTATCAAGCCGCACTGATCGCCGCTTTGGATGATGAAATCATTACCGAGGACGAATGGTCCATGTTGAACTCATTGCGCACCATCATCGGCATTCAAGAAGATCAACACACCATGATTGAGGAAGCGATTCGTTCAATGGCAGAAGTGGATGCAGAAGGAAACCGTCGAATTGAACGGCTCAACCGCTTCAACACCGTTTGCCCATACTGAATTGTTCTTATTCATTCGACAAAAAGCATTCAGCGAAGCGCACGCCGAGGTAAGGCTTAGAAAGGGTCTTCATTTGGCCATGAGCAATACATCAATTGTATATGTGATTTTATGAGTGCTACAAAGGAGATTTATGACGCAGTGGTCGCACGCGACCCAAACCAACCTGAATTTCACCAAGCGGTCTGGGAAGTCCTCGAATCCCTTGAACCAGTGCTTGAACAACACCCTGAATACCGAAGCATTGTGGAACGGGTCGTTGAACCAGAGCGATTAATTCACTTCCGTGTTCCTTGGGTTGACGACGCTGGAAACATCCAAGTTAACCGTGGCTTCCGAATTCAATTCAATGGTGCTATCGGTCCTTACAAGGGCGGACTTCGATTTCACCCAAGCGTGAATGCATCGATCCTCAAGTTCCTTGCTTTCGAGCAAATTTTCAAGAATTCCCTCACAGGCCTCCCGATGGGTGGCGGTAAGGGTGGCTCAGATTTTGACCCAAAGGGCAAGTCTGATGATGAGGTTATGCGCTTCTGCCAATCCTTCATGATGGAACTTTGGCGGCACATCGGCCACAACTGTGACGTCCCTGCTGGCGACATTGGTGTCGGTGGTCGTGAAATTGGTTACATGTTCGGCATGTATAAGAAACTCCGAAACGAATTCCAAGCAGGTGTCCTTACCGGTAAAGGCCTCTCCTATGGCGGTTCTTTGATTCGTCCTGAAGCAACAGGCTACGGTCTTGTCTACTTCGCTCGTGAAATGTTGGCCGCTCAGGGCAAGTCCTTCGAAGGCGCAACTGTTTCCATTTCAGGCTCAGGAAATGTCGCACAATTCGCTTGTGAGAAGGTTCTCGACCTTGGCGGTAAGCCAGTGACCATGTCCGACTCAAGTGGATTCATTCACGACTCAGAAGGCATTGATCGAGCAAAACTTGCTTGGATTATGGACCTAAAGAACAACCGTCGTGGACGCATTTCTGAATATGCAGCCGAATTCAGTAGCGCTACATTCACTGCGTCCGCTCCAGAACCTTCCTCCAATGGATTGTGGGGCGTCAACGTGGATGTCGCTCTTCCATGTGCAACCCAAAACGAAGTCAATGGTGCTGAAGCACAAATGCTCGTTGACAACAACGTCATGGCTGTTGCAGAAGGCGCAAACATGCCTTGTACCCCTGAAGCAGTTGAAATCTTCCAGAAGAACGGGATCATGTTCGCTCCAGGAAAAGCAAGCAACGCCGGCGGTGTTGCAACCTCTGGTTTGGAAATGTCACAAAACTCACTTCGCTATGGATGGACCCGTGAAGAGGTCGATGCAAAACTCGACAACATCATGGTCAATATTCACAAGAACGCTGCTGAGACCGCTGAAAAGTATGGCCGACCTGGCGATTACGTGTTCGGTGCAAACGTTGCAGGATTCCTCAAAATCGCTGAAGCCATGCAAGCTCAGGGCGTTATTTGATTGGGTTTTCGCAAACAGTGATAGGCACTTTACCTTGCCAAAGGCAACTAAATTTAGATTCAAGCCAACCTTTACTCGGTAGTAGGGGCTTCTGCTTTCTCATCCATGCCGACGATTTCGTAATTCGAAGGAAACAGAGCAACCCCAACACCGAGCATGAGGCAGAACAGGCCCCACCCAAACATTTGGCGAACGAACAGCATCTCGAGAGCGATGACCACCAGCAGGAGACCGCCGATGTTTGAAATCCAGACCAATGATTTGAACGTCGAAAGGGTTACGCCAGGGGTTCCTGGCTTTCGATATGGTCCAAATTCACCACCAAACCGTTGGGCTGTGTCTTCCTTTCCTTTCTTTGACATCGTCTTTCCCTCAGCGATCAATCATGGTTATGGCGTCGGTTGGGCATGCGAGAACACACAAACGGCACCCAGTGCACGCATCACGGATGATTCGTGCTTTCCGATTTGATTCGACCTTGATCAGTGGACTTGCCATTGCTACTTTGTACAGGTCAATGGCATCATCGTCGCATACGATCGTGCACTGGTCACAACCGATGCACAAGCGCTCTTCGACAAATGCGACAGCAGTTTCTCCTCCTTTTGCAGCAGCGTGCTGTTCTGTGCGCAACCGATTCAGTGAACTTCGAATGCGCAAGGCCTCCGCCTCTCTGCGCTTTCTCAGGTCCTCGGAGGAGGTCATACGGAAACCTCCACATGCTCCTTCCCTTCAAACTTGACGACCGCCATGTTCACCAAAAGGTCACCAAAGCAGTAGAACGCTCCGACCAATAGTGGAGGATTCCATGCCGTGAGGCCGGTCCAAGGCACTTCATTTGCCCATGTCCAATTCTGTAATTGTGTACCTAAAATTTCCATGCCAAGGGCGGCCCAAGCCATTGCGGCATAGAGCCGGGGCTGTGGTCCATACTTGGTGAATCCAAGGACGAGCACCAGCAGAAAAACGGCTGAAGTATCGCCGCCTGTGATGGCTCCGTATGCCACAAGGGGAACGAAGGGCATGAGCGCTGGCATCGACCAAGATTCTTTCATCTTCTCTGCGATCATACGACCTAAGTCAAACAAGAAATAATGACCTGCAGGGACAAATAGTGGCATGAAGTCACGCTGATATTCGTAGATTTTCCATACCTCGCTGAAGTACAATTCCATGGGGGTTGCAATGGCTACAACTGTGATCATTTCAATGCGGACCTTGCGAGAGGCGTTGAGGTACAAATAAGCAAACAGACCCCAGCACCAAATGTTCACTGGCCATTCTGCCCACGCATCAGGAAGTAAGCCATTTGCACCGGTCGCTGACACCCAGAGCCCTATGGCGATGGTGAGTACGTACACCCATGCCCTGTGCATGGTCAGCCGAGGGGGCATGTTCACTTAAGCAGGAACGCCGTTTTCCCTCTCTTGGTAAGCGAGCAACTCCCTTCCCATGGCCAACATTGAGAGTTCTGCCACAAGAGCGTGCCATCCATGGGCGTGCTCGCCGTACTTTTCTCCAACTTCATGGATTGATTCGAACCTAGCGCTTGGGGAGTTGAGGTTCTCGTTATCCCCTTTTTTTGGATTGATTCTGTAAAACCACGATGCTGCTTGGCCATCAACGAGGTAGACCACCGGTTCGACAGGTGAACCTTCTTCGGTACGAAGGCATGTTGGAACCCCTTCCTGTATCAGGAAGTTCTCGACTTCGACGCCTCCCTTCGAGTACATCAGCTTCTTCATTTTCCTGTTTGAGAGTTCAAGCAATTGTTCACCCTTGGTTACGACCATGATGCCCAAGCCGTAGGTGCCGCGATCGTTTTTGATGAATGCAACCGGCTGTCGTTCGATTCCATGAGCAGCATATTTTTCTGCCAAGCCCTGAAGAAACTCATCGACTTCTTCTGCCAAACGCACCCGGCACGTTTCTTTTTCGAGGCATTTGTTTTCAGAAATGAACCATTCACTCATGAGGTGCCACGAATCAATGCCCAAGAGTTCCGCCATTTCGTCGACATAAAGTTGCAATTGAACATAATGTTCGGATTTTTTGCGGCGATGCCATCCCATTTCTTTTGCGGGAAACACATCAGCACCCAATCCAGGGAGAACACCTTCCGTCAAGTCGTTATTGAGCAAGGTGAGGCATGGCACCTCACCCCCAACCACCAGTCGTTCTTCGCCTTCATGCAGTTCCACTTCAACAGGTGTCAATTCGACCGGACCTGACAAGCCATCGAGCCAACCACGATCCTCGAACAGTGGTGAACCGACGGTGCAACGATAGCCAGCCATTTCAAGGAGATTTTTGATGGTACCAATGTTTTCGGTGTAGCCTTTGTTTCGGGTGTGTGCTTCTGGGTAAAGATGAATCCATGAGCATTCACCGTAATTGCGCTTGATGTGATTGCCCATCAATTCTGATATTGAAGGAAGGTCTTGTTCTGCGATGTTGTTGAATCCGGCAGGAAAGTGGTTGGCATCAACCACTGCAATTTTCCATCCAGCGTCCCTTACGTCCACGCTTCCATAGAATGGAATCGGTACTTCATTGCGTTTTTTCTCCATCCATGCAGTGATCAGTTCCCGGTTCGCCTCAAGGTGCTCACTCATCGAATGTAATTTGCTCACCCAATCACCTCGTCTAACAACTCGACTGCACTCTTGTTGGGTTTTGACACTCCTCGGTCAAATATATGAATTGCTTCGAATAATCCAATGCCAATGGCCAATTCTGGCTGGCCTTTGAAGGCACCACTCAACATAGGATGGCGCTTCAAGATCGCATCGCCTCGGGGCCGAAGTTCCTCTATCATCGAGTCGATTAAGGTCGGTGAGGTGGCTCTTCCAGCAGGTAATTTTGGCCGCCGAACAATTTCACTTGGGAGGCGGGTGTGATCTGCTGCAGCTCTCAATGCTGCCTTTTCTTCAAGTGATTGGGGAAGGCGCCAGTTCATCGGCAAGGCGTTTGAGGCTTTTCGATGAGCGCTTCCAAGGAAAGGAACTCTGACTTCCAGCGAATGAGCCATCGAGTGACGGTCAACTAAGCGCAATTGAAAGTTGCTCAATTGTCCATGCTCCAATTCAAAATTAAGGAACGATTCAAGTGACTTGGTATGGGCGCTACCACTGTGGTTTTCAGTGTACCAAGCATCCCCAACCGGAAGTTGTCCCTGCTCAATTTGACGTGCAGCCGGGTGTTCGATTGCAGCAAGTCTTGCATCAATCAATGCAGCATGTTCTGCCAAGTTCCGGTACCTTGGGTAACCCGCATGCAGTTCATCTGCACCCTGACCGCATAACCCCACAGTGACCTTCTCAGCCATTTTTTGGAATAACGGTTGGAAAAACAAAACGGTGACATCGAAGTCTTCGCCGTGCCATGTGAGGTCTGGTAATTTTTGATCAAACGCATCTGCTTCTAGCACGTGTTGGTGGTGCTCAAGGTCAAGCGCTGATGCCACCGTTTCAGCGGCGATCCAATCAGGGTTGTCTTCGCTTTCTGCAACCGTCCAACACGCCGGTACTGGTTGACCGGCGCGCTCTGCCGCTTCGTGGGCAACGGCCGCTACAAGGGACGAATCAAGCCCCCCCGACAGCACTATGCCCATCGGGACTTCACCCATCAGGCGTTGACTCACGCCATCGACAAAGGATTCGAGCAGGGTTTCCGCCTGAGTTTCGCTGTTCCACTGGAGTTCAGGAGACAGAACTTGACGTTCAACGTCAGCTCGACTGACAAGTTTGGCGTTTCCATCGTGCAATTCCCACACTTCCACTGTGCCAGGGCGGACATGATGAACGCCCTTCAGAAGGGTGGTTCCGTCCAATGGATATTCCCATGCAAGCCTCGCAATAAGGGCGAGTTCATCGAAGGCAGGGACATGTCCTTCATGGGCTCGAAGCGCTTTTGCTTCACTGGCAAAAAGCAGACTTCCATCGACGATGGTTCTGACCATAGGTTTGATGCCCAGCGGATCCCGAGAGAGAATCAATTGTCCAAGTTCAGCATCCCAGAGGCTGAATGCGTACATGCCATCAAGGTGCGAAATCCATCCTGCGTGGTCACTTGCTGTCATGGTTCCAGTGGTACGGTTCGCCTTTGTTTGGGCGTGTAAAGCCAGAATCGCTTCGGAGTCCACATTGGTTGTGTACGGGTAGGTTGTGTGCTTTGAACGCAACGCCAAATGGTTGTAGATTTCCCCGTTTGCGATGAGGACTTCACCCTTTGGCCCAAACAATGGCTGATCGCCACCAGCTCGATCGACGATGGCTAAACGTGTGTGGCCAAGGGCGATTCGCTCATCCTGCCATGCGTCGTTTCCATCAGGGCCACGATGATGTTGTACCTGATTCATGCGGTGAATCACTGCGATGTCTGGACGGCCAAACATACCTGCGATTCCGCACATGTGCTCATCTCGGGTTGCACTCTTTTTCAAACCATTCCGGAGAAATACTTCACCAGACGGGGTATTGGACCATGACGACAGCCATGAGAATGATGGCGATTGAAAAGCCAACGAAATAGGTGATTTGGGGGGGTTCTGAACTGTTTGTCTCGTCGCTCATTGACGTCACCAACCTGCTCCACAGGCCGCCATCATTTGAATATATTGAGCCCGTTTGGTGCTCTCACGCCATTACCAAAAGGAATGGTTCGAGCAGCAACAACGCACCTAGGGGGATCAACACCATCGTTGCATTGTCGTCGATGTAGCGCAAACGAGGCCACTCAGAGGCGACGCACAACGGGCCGAGGAGGAACGCCAGCCAAAATGGGGTAGCGAAGAAATGCCAGCAGGCCAGCCAAATCGAGATTAGAAACACGCACGAATACATGACGACATTGCGGCTGTCCATTCCTCGCCGGCGCAACTCTCCCATGAATGGGTCGCCTAAAGACAAGGACAACACTATTGGCCAAGCATAGGCTTCGTGAGGTGCAAGCAGGAACACCATTCCAACGCTAAAAGAACCCCATGCGAGGGCGGAAACTTGGTGCGCTTCATACTCCCGTTGACCGAAGATTGTAAAACCTAATTTTAGCCTCAATCCTTCGACGATGAGCACGGTCAAAATGATGATGGAAACCGCTTGGGGTGTGGTTGAATTGAACGCATCAGCGATGCGATCGCCAAATTCGAAAAAGACGATTGGAACGGCACTCATCCCGATGTGGATCGCACGGCGGAACACATGGCCGCTCATACCGCCAACAGATAGGTCGACAGGGTTCGTCAATTCCACGTTCTCACTCATCTCTGTCGGCTCCTATAGCGTGGATGGCGGCATCGAGTGTCATTGAACCTGCCGCCAATTGTTCGAGCAATCGATCGAGTTTTGGGGACTCGAGGATGATTCGTTCATGATGGCCTAATAATCGTTCACGCCAACGTGCCCGTTCTGAACGTCCTGAGGAATCCAAATCCAACAGCAGTTCTGCTGCCTCCTCAACTCCGGTGCCGTGAAGGGCTGACGTCAAATGAACCGGGGGTGAGATTCCAGTTCCCAGTTCGTAGGACTCCCGCAGTTCATCCGCATGGCGTTGAGCGCCGGGCATGTCACATTTGTTGACGATCACAGCGTCGGCGAGTTCAAGCAGTCCAGCCTTTTCTGCCTGCACTCCATCGCCTCTTGCTGGACCTTCGACGACCACAATTCGGTCGGCAATAGCGGCACAGCGAACTTCAGCTTGCCCAGCACCGACCGTCTCAATGACCACGCGGTCCCATCCGATGGCGAGTAAGAATTGAGTCATGTCCGCAACGATTAACGGAACGCTACCCGAAGCCTTCCTCGTGGCGATTGAGCGAAGGTAAATTCGTTCTTTGAACACGGGGTGGTCCACAACCGTCATTCGAACACGGTCGCCAAGCAAGGCTCCGCCTGAACGGGGTGAAGACGGGTCAACAGCCAACAAAGCAACTCGTAGCCCCTTGTCCGCCCATGAGGTCAACAGCCCATCGAGGAGGCAAGATTTTCCAACACCAGGGGCCCCTGTTACGGCAAGCGAATGCCAATGTTGCCCATCGGGTGATTTCGGTTCAATCACCTCGAACAGTTCAGCAAGCGTGAGGGTTCTGTTTTCAAGCGCAGTCAAGGTTCTCGCCAATGAGCGACGATCGCCATTCTTTGCTGCTTGGATGAGGTCCTGCATCGGTTGTCCACCTCATGCGGTTGGTGACCAATGCCATTCACTTGCTTGACCGATCCCTGCGTCATCCATTGCGTTCGATGTCTGAATGAATTCGAGGATTTCTGAAGTGGGGGTTCCAGGTCCGAAGATTGCACGAATCTTGCATGTATACAACGCCTCTCGATCGTCTTCTGGAATGATGCCTCCTCCGAACACAATCACATCGTTCAGGCCTTCGCTTCGAAGTAAATCACAGACCTTTGGAAACAAATGTCCATGTGCGCCGGAAAGCGAGGACAAGCCGAGAAACCTTGCGTCTTCATCTCGCACGGTGTCCACAATTTGTTGGGCGCTTCGCCTCAATCCAGTGTAAATGACTTCATGGCCTGCGTCCCTTAATGCGCGTGCAACAACTTTAGCACCACGGTCGTGGCCATCGAGGCCGGGTTTTGCAACCACAACGCGCAAAGGTTCGCCCATGCACTGAGGAACGGTTGCTTCCCTATCAACAAAACCCCTCCTATCGCGCAGAGTGGCCTCGAAAGCGAGGGTTCGCATGGGGTTCGTGGATGGATTGAGAACCGAATGAATCACGGGCGTTGAGTGGCAACGCATAAGGGCGGGTTTTCCGTCCGATAGCATGGGAAGCCTATGTCATCGACAGAGCAACGACTCCAAGATTTGCGCAATCGGAAGGCCCGCAGTGAGGCAGGAGGTGGCCAAGCGAGGGTTGATGCTCAGCACAATCGCGGCAAAATGACAGCCCGTGAGCGCATGGAGATGCTCCTTGACGAGGGCTCTTTCCAAGAGATCGACGCATTGGTTGAACACCGTTGCCGAGATTTCAACATGGACACCAACATTATTCCCGGTGATGGCGTTGTGACCGGCCATGGAACCATCAACGGCCGGGAGGTTTTTGCCTTCGCTCAGGATTTCACCGTATATGGTGGCTCACTTGGTGAAATGCATGGTCTGAAGATTTGCAAAGTTCTTGATATGGCGCTCAAAACGGGCCGACCTGTCATTGGAATGAACGATTCTGGTGGTGCAAGAATTCAGGAAGGGGTTGCTTCGCTAGGCAGTTATGCAGAAATTTTCTTCCGAAATGTTCGAGCCTCTGGTGTCGTTCCTCAAATTTCAGTCATCATGGGTCCATGCGCTGGCGGCGCAGTCTATTCCCCTGCAATCACTGACTTTGTGATCATGGTCGACCAAACGGCTCACATGTTCATCACTGGGCCCGAGGTCATCAAAACGGTCACCAATGAAGTTGTCAGCTTTGAGGATCTTGGAGGTGCGATGACCCACGGAAGCAAATCCGGGGTGTCTCACTTCACCGCATCAGATGATGAGGGCGCGATTATGTTGGCTCGTGAACTGACCGACTTGTTACCTCAAAACAACCTCGAGCGGCCCCCCGATAAGAAAACCTCAGACCCAATCGATCGATCGTGCGATGCGCTTGATTCCATTATTCCAGACGTGGCCTCAAAACCGTACGATGTGGTTGATGTCATCAGCGAAATATTGGATGATGGAGCCTTCCTTGAAGTTCAAGCGGATTGGGCTCAGAACATCGTCATAGGATTCGGCCATCTTGGAAGCCATACGGTTGGTGTGGTTGCCAATCAACCAAAGGTCCTTGCTGGGTGCTTGGACATCGATGCAAGCGATAAGGCTGCTCGGTTCGTGCGATTCTGTGATGCGTTCAACATTCCGATCATCACCCTTGAAGATGTTCCCGGATTCCTACCAGGGACCAATCAAGAGTGGGGTGGCATCATCCGCCACGGAGCAAAACTGCTCTATGCTTTTGCTGAGGCCACGGTTCCAAAGTTGACTGTCATTCTGCGCAAGGCCTACGGCGGCGCCTACGATGTCATGTCCTCTAAACACATTCGAGGTGATTACAATGTGGCATGGCCAACAGGTGAGTTAGCCGTCATGGGCGCTGATGGTGCGGTGGAGATCATCCACAAGCGACGCATTGCCCACGCCCGCAACGCAGAACAAGAACGGGCTCGACTCACCGAAGATTTCAATGAAAAATTTGCCAATCCCTACAAAGCAGCAGCACTGGGTTACCTCGACGATGTGATCGAGCCAAACGAAACTCGACGTCGCCTTGCTCGAGCTCTCGAAATGCTGTTGGATAAGGAGGAACTTCGCCCTGCTCGAAAGCATGGTAACATTCCATTGTGAGGCTTTAGAATGTCGAAAACAGATCGAGCAACATTACGCATGGCAGCCATTGCTGCTGTCATTGCCGAAGTGACTCAACAGGGCGATGATCCGGCACAAATCGCTCGTCAACCAGGCCTTGCTTGGTCTCAAGACCACCGCAGAATCAACACTGGCCAATCAAGCCTCATGCACCTCAGAGCAAGCCGCTCTCCATGGAAGTGAATCAATGTCTGAAACTCGAAAAGTAATTGTCGATGGCGTCGAATTTGAAGTCCAACTTGAAGGTGAAGGGACAGAATGGAAAGCAACGGTCGAAGGCCAAACCTTTTCCATCCAGATTCCGGATGCAGCACCGGTGTCGAAAAAGAAGCGATCGGGTGGGGGGAAGAAGAAAAAATCAGGCACAGTTTCTGCTAACATTCCCGGGAAAGTTGTAACCGTTGAGGTCAATGAGGGCGATGAAGTCGTTGAAGGTCAAGTGATTTTGATTCTTGAAGCAATGAAGATGCAGAATGAGATACAAGCACCGGTGAGCGGAACAGTGGTCTCAGTGCAATGTGAAGAAGGGCAAGCCATTGAGGCTAACATCCCACTTGTGGTGATTGAGCCAGTACCAGAACCCGAGGCTGAGTGATTCAGCCAGTCGTTTGATAACGCTGTTTTTTCTCTATGATGTACGACCATTAAAGAGGTGTCAGCATTTGTCTCTTGACATGGGCGGCCCACCTGTGTGTGATTTTCCAGGTTGTGGAGAAGAAGGCACCATTGTGTCGAGACTCTCACCCGAGGGTTACCTCGTTGCCACCGGCAAGAAAGCTTACTCCTTCCGGGAGGCCTACCGACGCTTCCACTACTGCACCGCACATCATGATGAGTTGATGGGTGGCGTATGGTCAAGGGTTCGCAAGCCCGACGATAAGCAAGATGGCCACGTTGCACCGACAGCCATCTAAGGCCTGTGGGCGAGATGCTGATAAGCGGCCACATTGTCGGTGAGGTATGAACACCCCGAAAGGAACGGTTCGAAGAAAATTTTCTGCTGGATTTTTAGCCCTTCTCTTGGCTTTCGTCTCTGTGACCTTGACAGCACCGGGCGTCTCTGCTGTAGGCCCAAATCAAAATGACTTAGGTTCCAATATGGACTTGCCAGATAATTCTACATCAATCAANAGCAGTCAAGCTGTGATGAACATGAATGGTTATGCACCAATGGCGTCAGGGTCACTCTACGGTGAATTGGATGTCGGTGACGACGAAGACTGGTTTGCAATGACCCTGAACGCAAATGAAGGGGTAACGCTCCAAATTGCGTACAATACGACCTTCACTTCTTCTAATGGTTCAACTTACACCAATGACTTTGAATTGTGGATCTATGATTCATCGATGAACACAATACAAGTTTCAATCAACAATAACCCAGAGGTTGTCTCCACAAATTCATCAACAGGCCCGCATGGTGGTACAGTCTTCTTCCAGATTGTTCGCTATGCAGGTTATGGAAGTTACACACTTGACTTTTGGTTGTTTACCACTGGTTCAAGTGGAGGCACTGGTGGAGGGAACGGAACATCACCGCCATCAAACTGCACCGGTAACGCCACGCTCAATCCAGATATTCTAGAGCCAAATGATTCAACTTCCACGGCAACCATGGCATCCGCTCTTCCCCTGCTTTGCACAGATCTTTCCATTGACTCAGCGACCGATGTTGATTACTTTGAAGTGACCATGATTGCCGGAGTGACCTATTACGTGAACATTACCTTCAGCCACACGAATGGAGACATTGACGCTGGATGGGACGATGCAAATGGTGGCTACATCAGCAGTTCTGGAAGCACCAGTAACATCGAATCGATGTCGAGTTTCGCTTCCACTAACCAAACGACGTACATCGATGTGTACGGCTATACAGGTGCAACCAACATCTATTCCATTGAGATCACAACGGATCTTCCGGGTGGAGGTCAATCTTTCGAAACCATCGATGTGATTGCAAACAGTGCAACAAATTCATCGATCGAAGTTGTGGGCATCACCTCAGGAACAAATTACAGCATTACAGTGAGCCCCTCACAATCCTTCCCCAACGGTTCCACATCCCAGGGTGCATCGAGCACGATTAACTTCACAGCTAATGGTACGACATACAACACCACCACACAACTGCCAACCCCTGTTATGATTGAATCCGAATATTGCGTTGATGTGGAACTCTCAGACGCATCAGGATTCCTTGACTTCGATGCTGAGTGCACTTACATCGAATTGCTACAATCTACCGCCACGTCCTCCACAAGCGGGACACATCAAGCCACAAACCTCACCACCAACACGGATTATACGCTGTGGTGGTTTGTCATGGAAGAGAACACCTTCCTCAACAATTACATGACGACCAACGATATTGATTCTGCAGTGGCTCTTTCCATCGTTGATGAAGCGACTGTGAACTTCACATCCACCTCTACCTCTCAAAGTTGGACCGTGAACTGGAGCGGCATCACGACAATGAACGATCATCTATTGATTTCAGTCCTTTACTATCCAACATCGACCATTGATTTTGATAACAGCACTGGCTTCATAGGTATCCATGATGATCTCTTTGTTCCACAGTTGCCATCCTTGTTGATTGACTCATACTCGTCAAGCAGCACGGCAGCGACGAACAACATCAACGCCAAAGGTCTTGATTTGGTCGTCGGAGACGATTACTATTACACCGTGAAGGTGACGGATGCAGCAGGTGCTAACATCGCTACAACAGGCTTGCTCAACTTCACTGCAACCGCACAAAACATGAGCCAGCCTACCTTCAGTTACACAACCCCAAACATGTCCGGCCTTTACTGCGCTGAGACGTTGCTTTACTCCGATACGTATGTGCAACTCATTGGAGACAGCGCATGTTTCAACCTCGTTCTGGATGACGACAACGATGGGGTTGCGAATGAATACGATTTGTGCCCTCAAACAACGGCTGGTGCTTTTGTGGACCTAGACGGCTGTGCCCTGTCCCAGAAAGACACGGATAACGACGGCTACAATGATTCGATTGACGCCTTCCCAACCGATGCCAGTCAACACTCGGATATGGATGGAGATGGCTTTGGTGACAATCCGAATGGAAATTCACCTGACGCTTTCCCAAGCGACAGTTCTCAGTGGTCAGACATCGATGGAGATGGATACGGAGACAACCCGCAAGGAAACAACTCAGACGCTTTCCCCTATGACCCCTCTCAGTGGACCGACATTGATGGAGATGGCTATGGAGACAACGCCTCTGGTAACTACCCGGATGCATACCCAGCCGATGCTTCGCAATGGGTCGATGCTGACGGTGATGGCTACGGTGACAACCCAACCGGAACCAACGGCGATCAATTCCCCAACGATGGGACCCAGTGGAGCGATCAAGACGGTGATGGCTATGGAGACAATGCTGGTGGAAATGATCCGGATGCTTTCCCTACAGATTCAACCCAATGGGCAGACAGCGATGGAGACGGATACGGTGACAACGTTGGCGGCAACAACGGCGATGCGTTCCCTGATGACTCCAGTCAATGGTCTGATCAAGACGGTGATGGATTTGGCGATAACCAAGCAGGAACTTCGCCAGACGCATTCCCAACCGATGGCACGCAATGGCTTGATCAAGATGGTGATGGCTATGGTGACAACCCAACTGGAAATGCTCCAGACGCCTTCCCTGATGATGCCACTCAATGGATGGATGGTGACCTTGATGGGTTTGGGGATAACGCCATGGGCAACAATGGTGATCAATGCTTGAACACACCTGCTGGTGAAGCAGTCGATAACACAGGCTGCAGCGCCTCACAACTGGATGACGACCTTGATGGGGTCACCAACAACCAGGACGCATGCCCCTCGACACCTGCTGGAGAGGATGTGGACGCCTCCGGCTGTTCAGGTTCTCAAGAAGACACCGACAACGACGGTGTGATGGATTTGTTCGATTTGTGCCCGCAAACTCCGCTTGGTGCAAGCATTGATGCTGCAGGATGCGCTGATTCCCAATTGGATTCAGATGCAGATGGCATTACTAACAATCTCGATGAATGCCCAATGACCTCAAGGGATGTGCCTGTAAATGGACAGGGATGTGCTGCCGATGAGCGAGATTCTGACATGGACGGTGTGATGGATGCCGATGATTTCTGCGACATGACGCCAACGGGTGAACAAGCCGATGACACTGGGTGTTCAAATTCACAACGTGATGACGATAATGATGGATTAACCAACAACATTGACCTCTGTCCAAACACCGCTCTAGAGGCGACAGCAGATTCAGTTGGATGTTCTGAAGACCAATACGATGACGATGCTGATCTGGTGGACAACACCATCGACCTTTGTCCAGCAACTCCAACGGGTGAACAAGTGAATCCTGATGGGTGTTCGTCAACTCAAACAGACCAAGACGGTGATGGTATCAAGGATGCTTACGACCTATGTCGAGACACTGCAGCGGGTCATGGACCCGATCTTGAAGGATGTTCTGAGCATCAGAAGGACGATGATAACGACGGTGTGTTCAATGTTGCAGACCGCTGCAAGAACACACAAGCAAACCAGACCGTCATCGACGATGAGGGCTGTGGGTTGAATCAAATCGATACCGACGGTGATGGGGTCAATGATGAGGAAGACGACTTTGTTTTCGACGCCAACGAAAGCCTTGACAGCGATGGAGACGGTGTCCCAGATCGCTACGACGATGCTCCATACGACGCTTCACGCTCAGAAGCAGAAGTCGTTGAGGAAGGTGGAGGCGGTCTTGCTTACGCCATCATTGCGTTGCTTGTTTTGTGTGGACTTGCTGCGCTCTTGGTGGTGAAGCGGAATGAGGTTGGAGTTGAAATGGGTTCGGCCTTTGCAGAAGCAAATTATGCAGATGCAATGACCGACAACAACATGTCTCAAGATTCGAAGTCAGTTCCAGAAATTGGAGAAGCTCAGCAGTGGGAAGAAAATGGAGTGAACTGGTCAAAAGCAGCCGATGGCACGCTCTCTTACTACGACGAAGCCTCGGCTTCTTGGCTTGTCTATGAACAATAGTCATAGCACGATGTGATCACAGATGGAAGGTACACAACCCGATTTATCGATTCTTGTCCTTGGGTTGAACCCAGGAAAAGAGCGAGTTATTGCTGGTAAAATTACTATGTTTGCAGCGGCCTTAACCCCCATCCTTTCCCTGATTCAAGGAACAGGTGGATGGTTTTTCTTTTGTATTGCATTCCTATTGTCAATCTTTCTGACGTGTGGCCAACAGTATGTCCTTGATGCATCTGCTGATGTTTTGAAAAAGCGGAGGCTTTACTTTTCGCGCTCTACAGATTGGACAGAACTCGGCAAACTCTCTGACATCCACTTTGTCAAACAACGACAAGGAAGCGGCGAAAGTGGAGATGCATTGAACAGTTGGATTGAATTCATCTTCAAGGATGGAACGGCCCATACTTGGTCGCTCAGTTACGGGCCATCCGATGTGTACCGTGATCAAATCAATGGTTTTCTCACGGGTATTGGGGGCGCCACGGTTCTTCCATCCTACGAGGTACCAGGTTCCATCCCGGCGACCAGCGAACGCCCAGCAATGCCATCTTCTCCTCCGAACACAACGGTGTGGGATACAATTCCACAACCAACGAAGTCGACTTCAAACTCACCTCGGAGTGTTTGGGATGCCGCACCCGGAAAAACGGAGAACACCAAGCCTGCTTCCCAGTCCGTTTGGGATAAATGAATTGGGTTTTTTTGGTTCAAAGTTGGAACTTGATGCCGGTAAGCGCTTCGGTGTGCTCCCACAATTGTCGAGCGATTTCTTCGTTTGCAGCTCGCGATGTGATCTTTGCTTTGCCGGTCCATCCACGCGCCTCCAGCACTCCAACTGGTCCCCAATACCGATGCTCGATGGCCTTTGGTTCTGTTGCGGCGTAAAGGGTCGCAGCAGCGCCCTTTACTGCCTTCATCCCAAACACCGGGTTGAGGCATCGCCACGCTAGGGAATACCGCTGCAAATCTGTGTTTGAATATCCCGGGTGGCTACCGAAGGATTCGATGTGTGACCCTTTTGCCTTGAGCCGGCGATCAAGTTCGAGGGCAAACAACAAGTTTGCCAATTTACTTTGGCTGTACATTGCCCATTTGTCGTATTTTTTGTCTTTACCATTGATGTCCTCAAAGTCAATCTGTCCCGCCCAATGTGCGATGCTGGAAAGGGTCACCACCCTTGGCTGTGGAGCTGCTGTAAGCGCCGGCATGAGGTGAGATGTCAGCGCAAAATGACCGAAGTGGTTGGTGCCAATTTGTAATTCAAATCCATCAGCAGTGGTTGATTGTGGGGGGATCATCACGCCTGCATTGTTGATCAATGTGTCAATGTGGCTGTGATTTTTGGTGATTCGGTGGCCAAAAGATTCGATGTTGTTCAGGTCCGCCAAATCCAATTCTTCCACTGCAATGGATGCATCAGGCACTGCTTGAAGGATTTCTGTGCGTGCCTTGTTGGCTTTCTCGATGTTTCGGCACGCCATGATCACATTCGCACCTTTGGCAGCCAAAGCCTTCACCATGTGGTAGCCAATGCCGGTGTTTGCTCCAGTGACAATCACAGTCTTGCCAACTTGGCTTGGCATGTGTTCTGCTTTCCATTTGATTCCAATTTTTTTCATGTTATCACCAGTCATCGACCTTGATCAACAAGGCCCCAATGTTCGTGTTCAAACCCATCCTACATCTCCCTATGGGAGGTT
>QQSI01000019.1:18023-28070 GCA_003602645.1 Candidatus Poseidoniales archaeon
ACAATGAATAAGTGAATGATGATCAAGGTGGTCACAATCACTGGGAGAATAAACACGTGAATGAAGTACATTCGTGTCACGGTTCGTGGGGTGAGCGCAGACCCGCTGAACAAGAGAGTTGCGATGTACTTTCCAACCAATGGGCTGGAATTTGCGAGGTTGATTCCAATCACCGCTGCACCGTATGCGAGCGAGTCCCACGGCAGAAGGTAACCAGAGTAACCGAAGACGATGGTCAGGGCCATGAGCGCAACACCGATGAGCCAGTTGAGTTCACGAGGGTTGCGGTATGCACCGGTAAAGTAAACGCGACACATGTGCAAGAACACGCTCGCCACCATGAAGTGCGTCGCCCAATGGTGGACCGCACGGATGATGTAACCAAACGGCAGTTCGGTCATGATGAATTGCATGCTTGCGTAAGCAGGGGAGGGGTCACCTTCACCACCAGGGACATAATAGATCCCAAGCACAGTTCCAGTGATCACCAAGATGATGAATGAAAGGAAAGAGATGCCACCAAGACAGTACAGTGGGTACCAGTACCAAATGATGCGCAATTTGTACTTCTCGGCGTGTGTTAACGGCATTTGCCGGTGCATGTTGTAGTATGCACCTTTCGACATGTTCCAATAGTCTTGAAGTCTAAACCGAGTGTCAAGCCAAGAAAAGATCCACAAGAACAACCGTTCTGCAAAACCCATCTTCCCGGTTGATTCGACGGCACGGAGGATTTCGCGACGGGGTAGGTCGTCGTTTTCTTTTCGCAGCGTCAACGCCACGAGAACGATCACGAAGGCAATAAAGAACCAAAGAATCCAGAACATTGTTGTCATTGTATCACCTCAGTCGCAGTATGTGTACCAATCGATGTAGTCGGTGATGCCTTCGATGACATCACCATTGAGTTGAATTGGAATCAAGGGCAAGCCGACAGGAGCTGGGCCGCCTGCTTTTCTGATTCCTGCATAGTTGAATGTAGCACCGTTTGAGCGGTTTCGGTTGGTGTTCATTTCCAGCGCGGTTGGATCGAATCGAGAGGAGTGACAAATGCAGAACAACTTGGTTCCGCCGTCGTCACCGCCACCGGGCGTCCATGAGTCTTCAGTGAACGAGTTGGACACCAATTGCCATCCTGGGATGCAACACAAGTGAGTGCAGCGTCCAAAAATCATCACGAGGTTTTCGGATGGGTAAATGCGTGGATCTGCGTCGCTAAGATCTTCAAAGTGACCAATGGTCTTTCCTGTCTCATCGATGCCTTCCATGAATTGGAAGCGGGCTAATCCGCTGGATTCCGGTGTGTCCTTGTTTTGCGAATGGTTGACGTAGTTAACCACGACAGGAACGCCGTTCCAAATTCCAGCAGCGCCAGCGGTTCCGGTGTTGGACTTGGCTGCTTCTTCCTCGAAGTCGGTCTTGGTCATCAATTGCAGGTGCTTTGCCCCATACCATGCTTCGTCTTCACGGCCTTTGGCCCAATAGACGACACCAAGATCACCTTCGTTCGAGCCGCCAGGGGGGAGGAGGATGGAGGCGAAGCCGAGAACACCCAGGGACGCTGCAAGGACCCCAGTGGCGGTGTTGAATCCGTATCGGAGGAATTGACGTCGGTTGATGTACGATGATTCTGCATCGCTTGAAACAACACCATCGACGGCTGCGGGTTTGAGGTCGTATTCACGTGCCATGATGGATCACCACTTGTACTCCTTCCAATCTTTGGTGTGTTCTGGAATGAACTTGTTTTGAGCGTGCTTGACGATGATGGTGTCTGGCAGAACGAACTTGAGGTAAACCATGCCCATCATGCAGAGGGTTACCAGCATGATGGCAAGGTGGTAAGCGAGTTGTTGCTGGTCCCATCCTTTTGCCAAGCCGTAAATCATCGAGAAGGTCCAGTAACACGACCAGAAAATACCCCACACAAAGAACATCATGGTCAAGTAAGAGCCACCAGATGGAGCAAGTGACGCGCTGACGATGGTGCCCGGTTCGGCAGGGTTGAACACGCCGTGGTCGATGGCTGTGAACATTTCTTCTTCGGTCAGGGTGGCGTTTTCAAGAGCCTTACGAGCGTCTTCGACGCTGATCTTGCCCTTTGCTACGCCACGGAGTAAGGTGGAAATTGTATCGTCCATCACTGGTCACCTCGTCGCATCAATTTGTAGCGCAGACGCAATTGGTTCGAGCGTCCAACGTAGGAAGTAGAGAAGCTGTACCTGAGCAGTAAGCCGGCAAAAGCGACAACAGCCAACACCGCTCCAAATCCAAGCAGTCCAAGCCAGTGAGCGCGGAGTTTAGCACCCATGTGGTGCAAATCCACGCCGTGGTGGGCGGGTTCTGGGGGGCTGACGTTTCCATCGCCTGCGAACAAAGTACGGGTGCCGAGTGCATCGGTGGTGTCGTCACCCTCTGGGAGAGCAAACAGGAGTTGGTTCCATTTGTCTTCAACGCCAGGGAGTTGGTCACCGTTCACCGAGTTGCCGGTGATCCAGAAGTTGACGGTCCCTTCCCCTGAGGCTGGTGCTTGCCAGGTGATTACCCAGAGGCGCTCTTCGCCGTCAGAGGATGCTTCGGTATGGGTGAGTGTCGTTGGGTCATCCTCCCAATTTTGAACTTCTTCACCGCCGAGGACACCGGTAGACACTCGCATGGCAAACCCTGCAGAGTAAGTTCCAGTAGCGGCTGGACCGCCGATCAGTTGGAGAGTCATGGTGTACGTTTCGCCACCAATCCATCCAAATGGAACATCATCGAGAATGACTTGAACCGAGTTATCAGAGTCTCCATTGTGGCACAGGCACCCTTCTTTGGCCACGTCATCAATGGTTTCGCCAGCGTTGCTTTGTTCGCCACCAATGCCTGTGTGATAGGATGTAACAAGCCCGGGTAAAAGCAACAAAAGGATGAGCCCGGCAACCAGACCGGTCCGTGAAGAAATCGACTCGCGTAGCATAGCCTCACCCATGTGATTGAACCGACTCGCAAGTGCTCCTTAAACATTACCAGCAGTATGGATGGTTAGTGGCCTTGCAGTGTGGCGTTTTTTCAAGAATTTCGCACCCCTTATTGAGGGTATCGATTTCGGCCAGAATTCCAATGTTTCGAGGATTCCTTTCAAACTGCCAGCAAGAGAGAGAAGGGTTCTTTGAGGGGGTGCACTGTCATGGAGCCAGTGAGCCCATGTCAACGAACTTTGACAACATCTATGATTTGAGCACCGAACAACTCGAAATGCTTGATGATGCAGAGGAAAAGATGTTACGAAACGATCTTGGTGCTGCCGAAAAACTCCTCCTCTCGATGTTGAAAAGCGATGAAGAATGCATCCCCGTGCTGGCGAATCTCGGCCACCTTTACGGCCGTCACCTGTCTGAATTTGAAACAGCCATCGAATACTACGATCGAGTGTTGGCGCTCGAGCCAGACAATGCTTGGGCTCGGGACGCTCGTCGCCGTTACCTCCGGTATGTTTGACCAGCAGAGCGCCAATCGTTGCCAAAGTTCATTTGGCATCGGGTGAACGAGCCAGCATGGATGCCGAGCAAATCCTCATCGTCGGTGTGGGTGGTCTTGGGTGTGCTTGGGCCAAAGGTGCTCAATCCCGCTGCTCAAGCGATGCAGGTGTGTTGCTCATCGATGCGGATGACGTGAGTTTTGAAGGGGCTGAGGGCGCTCATTTGTTGAGGTTAGGTCACACCCTTGATTCGGTGGGATGCGCAGCCTTGCCGCCCCTCGCAGAGCAACGTATGAGGGGCTATTCTACCCTTGCCAACACCATTCTTGAGCCCGTTGAGTTGGTGATTTTACTTACCGGGCTTGGTGGGGGTACAGGTACAGGTGCTGCCCATGAATTCGCTCGTCAAGCTCGCCAATCAGGTGCTCTGGTGCTTGCCGTCGCTGCCATGCCGTTTGAAGTTCAAGCAACACGTACAGAAATTGCTCGCTTGGGTCTTCAACGGTTAGAACATGTCGCCCATGTAACTGTTCGTCTTTCCCTCGATCGTCTTGCCCGACAAGCCAGGCAACAAGGCCAGACATGGCAAATGGGTGCAGAATGGGTTGAAGATTTGGTCGATGGCTTGATTCGAACCCTGATGAAGATGGGGCTCATCAACCTCGATTTGATGGATTTACGTGCAATCGTCGACCAGAAAGGCGAAGCCACCATGCTGGTGGGCAGTGGTCGGCCAGACGATCCAGAATCAATCCTTCAATCTGCAATGATGGCTCCGCTTTCTGCGCTTGATGTAGGGGGTGCGAGTGCATGTTTGATTCAGGTCGAAGGTGGGCTTGGCATGACCATTGGCCAAGTTGATGCCGTGGCCAATATTTTCACCGATGCTTTGGATGACGATGCACAGGTGATTTTAGGTGCGAGGGTCAGTGAGGACCTCGAAGACACAATCCGTGTCGTAACTCTACTCGCTGGCATTCGTCCATCCGATTAATCATCGATGTTGATGACATCTTCCCATTCCACATCGGCTTTCAATCCAATGTCTTTGGGTTTTTCCCAGTCGCCATCGAGATGCTCGTTCCAGTTGTCTTTTGCATCATCGCCTGGAAGGACAGGCTCTTGCTCTTGTTCGCGTAACTGTGGTTGTTGTTGAGTTGGGGTTGCTGCCTCGGCGTGTGCAACGATGTGTTGAATTTCCAGTTCATCTTGATGACGGACAAGCACGCTGTTCAAGATTGATCGGTGCATCCAGACACCTGTCAGTGCAGCAAGAATGTGACCGAGCATCATGACCATGCGGAGATCGCCGACAGCAGCGCTGATCATGGCAACACTGCCTGCGTACGCATAGCCAAATGCAAGACCCCATGGAAGAGCATTTTCGGTGTTAAGCAATTTGAATTTGGCTCCAAATCCTTTCGAAGTCAAGGACCAAATCCCCATAAACACGGTGAACATCATGAGTGTAATTTCCTCAAGATAGACTTCTAAGTCGCCAATGTCCATGAATGCATGCCGGTACACCGTGAGCAAATGCCACGTGACAAAGAGATGAATCCAGATGGACCATTTGAAGTGGAATCGCCGCAATGACCGGTGCTTCATCGCCGCCGCTCGTATTTTCCAAGTCGCTGCGTTCATCAGGCCGAAGACCAGCAGTGAGAGCCCGATAAAAGGAAACAAATCTGGGTGTTGAGCGAGGGCGATGTCGGTTGGGTCGTGAATTGATGCAAACAGCGTAATCGCCGCACCGCTGAATCCCACTACCCCGAGGACGAGCACCGTTAATCCAAGGTAGCCTTGGCCAGATGTCGCGGTCCTTTTCGGGGTACCTTTTGCTGATTGTGCGGAGGCCCATGCACCGAAAGAACGGCCTTGTGCAATGGCCCAAACGACAAAGAGGCTTGCCATGATAAGGGCCAACACATCTGGTGCGGATTCGCTCGTGAAGGCGAGAAACGACAGGAAAAACACAGCCGCAACTGAATAAGGCAAAATCAGAATTCTAAAACTGAACGCCAGTCGTTTGAGAGCATTGGGGCGTTCTTCTCCCCAATCAGAAAGTTGGGTCCAACTTCGTATGCGTTCGATGGAAGACAACATCGCTGTAACTGAATAACCTATAGCTAGGGAGGCGAACGCCACAGCAGCCATTCCAGCCGAACTGTTCGCCAAGGCGTAAAGGAACACAGAGGAGAGAACAAGGGCGATCACATGGGGGAGGGTTTTGAACGATAACAGGGTTCGAAGCAGGCCCAAAATGGATGAGTCTGTCGCTGCGAGTTGTTCGAGTCCCTGTCTGATTTGTTCCTCGTTGTTGAGGTCGGGTGAAACCTCTTGCTCTGTGTCCACGGTGTCGACCAAGGATTGCTTTGTTTTCATGTTATGGCCCTGTTGACGCTCAAATCTATTGAAGGAGAAGGTTTCACCGGTTTCCATGGCCAAGCGGTTGTCCAAGGCCCTACGGGGAAAGCGACGCTGGATGGGCGTGGCTTTTCCATCGGCGATTTCATCTCGTTCAAAGGCCACCGATGCCATAGCAAGCGTCGTCATGGGTCTTGATGAGGGTGCCAAGATTCGATTGATGGATTTTCACGATGCAGCGACAGATCAATCCTTGCGAACTTCGCTCCATATTTACGGCGGCGAATCTTCTGTTGAGCGGTATTCGTATGGCATTCTTCAGGTGCCTCATGAATTGTATAATGATGTGCGGGGCAGAATAGAATCGGAGGATGCACTTGCCTCTCATTCAATCAAGAGCATCACTTCAAGCGGAAAAATCCGCCTTGTTCGCGAACGAATGGCGCTTGCAAAGCCATCCCGGCGACGCTGACCATCATCTTCTTGATGCACAACCAGCACGCACGGTCATGGCTGGTGGTGGAGCGGCTCCGAGCATGAAAATGAGCGATGTGTTTCTGCTCATCGGAATGAGCATTCTCCTCGGAGGGCTCATCATGCACGTATGGGTATCTCCAACTTCCCTTGAGGGGGAGATGAACAGCAAAGAGGGTGGGGCGTCGATGCTGAAAAGCGACAGCATCACTTTCAAACTAAACGCCATCAACACCTCAACGTTCTCTATTGCCGTTTATGATGAAGCAAACGAAGAGGTGTTCACCACCGATGGGCCATTGAGCGAAGGCGAGGATGCCGAAATTATTTTTACGGCTGAAGAAGCAGGTTTTTACACCTATACCATCGTTTTTGAAACTGGCCAAGGCGAAGTTCTTGTCGATGTCGATCGAAACACGAAAATTGATTTTCTGCCTTATCCAATTGGTCTTGCCTGCATTCTTTTCGGACTCTACAAAAGAGGGTTCGAAGACGACGGCGCTATCGATGCGGAATTGGAAGATTAATCGCTGTTTAGGTTCACCCACTGGATGTCCTCGCCATCGGTGATTTTGGCTTGTTCCCCGTCGCTGTTTTCAATCACCAAATTACCCTTTGAATCGAGATCAGAAATTCTCCATTCACGGTTTCTATAGTATGGGTTGCCAAGAATATGTTCTCCATTTTTCAGGAGGGTAAGAAGTGCTGGTATGTGGTGCTCCAAAATCGGTGCTTTAATCCCCTTTTTGTCTTCAAAAAATGAAGCCATGATCGCATTGAGCACTGACGTAAAATCATCGCTCTGAACTCCTTCAATCTCACGGCCGAGGTAGGCAATTGGGAACGCTTGTTTGCTGGTGAAATGACCTTGGAAATTTACACCAATTCCAACAACGATGGTATTCGCACTGCCCTTGCTTTTCCCTTCGACGAGCACTCCAGATACCTTTCCAATCACCTTGTTCTGGACCATGTAAACGTCATTCGGCCATTTCAACACCATGTTCGCTTCGGATGCACCAAGGAGTTTATTCGTGACATAGACGGCATAACCGCCGAGGATTTGAACAAGTCCGGGCTCATCTGAGAAGTGTCCCTTTCTCAACAACCAAGATCCAGCAAACGCCTCCTCTTCGCTTGACCATGTTCGCCCTCTGCGTCCACGCCCTGCAGTTTGCTGGCGTGCTACAAACAAATCGCCCTCATTTTCACCTGCCTCCAAAGCCAATTGATTGGTCGAGTCGACAACATCATGTTGATGAATGGTCGAGGAAGCGTAAGGGGTCCAAAAAGCGATGACTCTCAACATTTCGCCGTCTTCAAACGAATGGGTCGCAACGCACCTTGCGGCGAACCCGTGACGCTGAGCTTCATTCTCGGCGTTTGACCCTTTTGAATTGCCACCCACCAAGAGGAGAATGACTCCATGATTCGTCAGAAGTGAGTTTTTCTTTACTTGGGCCATGAGCCTTGATATGAGACCCTTATCATCGGTGTCAACAAGCGCTGCTTCTTCCATTGGTCCGAGGACGTCACCTTGGACATGTTCTTCGTCGAGGTATGGTAGATTCCACACGATGAGGTCGTGAGGTTTTTTTCCTGCCCATTGGTCCACGGAGCCGTCTTCATTTGGACCCGGACCGCCTTCGCAAACCTCCACCTCGATATTCAGGCGCTTAGCGTTCTCTCTGGTCGATGCTACGGCGTATGGATTGATGTCACACGCCCGAACTCGATAGCCAAGGCTGGCGGCGTACAAGGCTACAGCACCAGATCCGGATCCGATCTCTAGGCAGCGTTGGCCTTTGCCTGGCCCCAGCGTTCGTATTGTCCGACAGAGCAAATCTGTGTCTTCACGAGGTGGATAAACTGTGGGTGGGACAATCAGATCAAGAATCGTGCCGTCTGGGGTGGTCCAATTGTTGCGGTTTGCCGGCCTCTCAAGGCGCGAGATTTCGGCTTCGGAGTCGCCCAAATCAAAGATGCCTTCTTCCATGGCTTGCCCCCAAATGGCCGAGTTGTGCGTTGGCTATATTGCTATCCGATAGAGCAAAATCGAGCAACCCCGCCACTATGGCAGGATTTGGAGCAACGCCAATTCAATAAAACCCATTCACTGTGGTCGATTTACGCCCTTGTGAGTGCCGCCGCAACCTATATGAACAGTTGGTAAGTCGGGCAGAAAGCCCAAGGTGCATTATTGGGCCTGTAGCTCAGTCAGGTAGAGCGTCGGACTTTTAATCCGATGGTCGCGGGTTCGAACCCCGTCAGGCCCGCCTGACTGAGCTTCAAGGCCTACGATGTTGGGCTGAGCGGGGAATTTGGATGGTAGTAAAAAGCGCAACGAAGAAGCGACTCATGGAACTCGGAGTCTCAGAGGAATTCGCACACAAACTCGCTACCGACCGGAACATGACCGACATCAAGGCCATGTCCTCTGACGAAATCGCATCCACCCTCGGTGAATCAAAGGATTCCGAGCAATTCATCAACACCATGTCCATCATCGCCGAGCAAGGTTCACGCCGACGTGCAGCGAAGAAGAGCAAGAAAATCACCATTCGATCAAAGGCCATTGACGACTTTGACCGACCAGAAATCACCCTCCGTTTCAACGCTCTCAACCACGTACTGGTCCCCCACCAGGAACTTGTCGGTGCTGCAAACATCAGCGAAGAAGAACAGTTCGAAGTCGAAAGTGAGGCGCTCAGCCCATGGAAGATGATTCAAGTTGACGAAGAAACCGGTAAGGACCGCCTTGCCAAAGAACTCCTTCCAAAGATTCTGATTACCGATCCCGTCGTTCAGGTCATCAAGGAAGTCGCAGAAGCTGAAGACCACGCTCGTCTTGCAGCAGACCCAGACCACAAACCCCTCGCCGCCGGTTGGATCGCAGACCGTGTGTTGAAAGTCGTCCGCCAATCTCCGTCGGCCGGACGATCTGTCGCCTACCGCCTGATTGTGGAGGGGAACTGAGGAGGGATTATCATGCAAGAAATTATTCAATCATTTTTCAAAGAACGCAGCCTTGTCAACCACCAACTTGCATCGTACGACGATTGCATCCCTGCAGGTGATAACAACCTCTCTCGAATGGAGAAAATCATTCGAAACATCCGTGTCGGAACCGACGAAGAAATTGACGATGATGACGGCGGATTCATCAAACTCGACGTTGTCGATCAAGACATTACCATTCGACTCAAGAACATTCAACTTGGCGAACCAACTATCCGTGAAGCCAATGGTGCAGAACATCCGTCCACCCCAATGGAATGCCGTCTGCGCAAGTTGACCTACATGTCACCGGTTACCATCGACTTCCAAATTTTCCGAAACGGTGTCCGCTCGCCCAAGGAAGAAGCAGTTCAAGTTGGTAGCATGCCAATCATGGTCCGTTCGAAGCGATGCAACCTGCACGCTGGACACATCGCTGGTGACCGACAATTGTACCCAACCACATCCGCAGAGGACTCCGCACTGTGGGACGACCTCCTGCGAAAGAAGGGCGAAGACCCTCTTGACCCTGGAGGCTACTTCATCATCAACGGAACCGAGCGTGTGCTCATTTCGATGGAAGACCTTGCACCAAACCGTGTCACAGTTGAGATTAACAAGCGATACGCAAAGCGAACTGAAGTCGCTAAGATTTTCTCCCAAAAAGACGGTATGCGCAAGCCTCTCAACGTTGAGAAGCGCCGTGACGGTATGCTCATGGTCAAGATCAGCACAGCTGGCACAACCGC
>QQSI01000019.1:28125-28952 GCA_003602645.1 Candidatus Poseidoniales archaeon
TTCCAAGCCATTGCAGGACCAACTGAGACGTTCAAGTACATCGTCGCCAACCTCAACGAAGTCAATGACAACGAAGAGTACGCAGTGCAAAACAAGGATGAGGCTCACGAATGGTTGCAGAAGAAATTTGCAGCCGGTCAACAACGTGAATACCGAGAGCAACGGGTCAACCAACTGCTCGACCGCGAACTACTCCCCCACTTGGGTGACCAACCAACTGCCCGAAAGAAGAAGGCTATCTTCCTCGGCCGCATTGTTCGTCAAGTTCTAGAAATGGCCCTCACCAACCGTGAACCAAACGACAAGGACCACTACGCAAACAAGCGTGTTCGTCTTGCAGGTGATCTTGTGGAAGATTTGTTCCGTGTTTCATCTGGACAACTTGCTCGTGACCTGAAGTACCAACTTGAGCGCCACCACAACCGCAAGCGAGAGCTGAAAATCACCTCCTGCTTGCGCCCGGATGTTCTCACCTCCAAGATCATGCACGCGTTGGCAACAGGAAACTGGGTCGGTGGCCGCTCCGGTGTAAGTCAACTGCTCGACAGAACCACCTACCTCGCATCCCTTTCCCACATGCGCCGTGTGACATCGCCTCTGGTTCGAAGCCAACCTCACTTCGAAGCACGTGACCTGCACCCGACACAGTGGGGTCGCTTGTGCCCCAACGAGACCCCTGAAGGTCAGAATTGTGGCCTTGTGAAGAACGCCGCACAGATGATCGACATTTCAGAACACATCAGCGAAATTGAAGTTCGAGAACAGCTCGATGAACTGGATGTCTTCGAACCAGACGACTGGACCTCGGGTGACCGTGTTCACGTCAA
>QQSI01000019.1:29052-48813 GCA_003602645.1 Candidatus Poseidoniales archaeon
GCTCAATCTGGTTCAACCAACGCTGCGGTCAACATGGCCATTTCCGGTGCCCGTGGTTCCATGGACAACCTGAACATGATGGCCGGTTCGATCGGTCAAGCAAAGGTTCGTGGAAAGCGTCTAGAGCGTGGATACAACGAACGTGTGTTGCCTCACTTCCGCCGTGGTGGACGTGCTGCAGCCGACCGTGGTTTCATCTCGAGTTCGTTCAAGCGTGGTCTTGAGCCTACGGAGTTCTTCATGCTCTCCGTTTCTGGTCGTGAGTCCCTGGTCGATACTGCTGTTCGAACAGCAAAGTCCGGTTACATGCAACGCCGACTCATCAACGCAATGGACGATCTCAAGGTCTACGACGACGACATGCTGTCTGTCAGAAACACTGCAAACAGAATCATCCAATTCAGCTACGGTGAAGACGGCATTGACCCTTCCCGTGGCGTGCACGGTTCTCCGTTCAACATCGACGTTATTGTTGATGAAGCGCTTGGAACCGAGGGTGCAACCCTCGATTCTCGTGACTCCTACGAGCCGACAACTGAACGAATCGACGCAGATGACCTCGAACATGGTGAGCCTGCTGAAAGCGATGGAGGTGACGTCTGATGGTCGTAAAGAGTGCAACCAAGAAGAAGCTCATGGATTTGGGCATTGCCGAGAACTTCGCTCACACCCTCGCCGACGACAAAAAGTGGGACGATGTCAAAATCCTCGCCGCTGGAGAGATCGCTCAATTGTGTGAAACCGATTCAGCCACCGCTGCGAAGATGAAGGACATCATCGATGCAGCAAGCAAGAAAGGTGGCGATTCAAACAGTGAAAACACTGGACCTACAACCAAGGTATCTTACAAGCGCCGAAAGGGACGTTTGACCGCACGCGCCAAAACCGCAGCAGATCTTGACGCCTACGGTGCAGAAGAGAAACTCGCGAGTTACATTGATCCGCTGGCTGAAGATTCAGTGTTCAAGTCACTCGTTGCGGCTGCAGAGGAAAGCAGCTCGACCCGTTTTACCAACCGTATCTTCCACGACCTTACCGTGGCGATCCACGCACGTGGCAAGAAGAAGTTGACCAAGCCTCAAGCAAAGAAAGTCATCAACGAAGCAGTTGTTGCGCTCGACAAGGCAAGCATCGACCCTTACGAAGCAGCAGGAATCATCACCGCACAATCGATCGGTGAGCCTGGTACTCAGATGACCATGCGTACGTTCCACTATGCGGGTGTTGCAACGGTCAACGTCACCCAAGGTTTGCCTCGTATCATCGAAATTGTCGATGCACGAAAGGTTCCAAACACGCCAACAATGACCATCCGGCTCAAGGGCGACGACATGATGAACGCCGCTGCCGCACAAAAGTTGGCAGCAGCTATCGAAGTGACCACCACCGTCAACATTGCTTCCTTGGAAACTGACGTGGCTCAACGCCGTTTGGTTTTGAAGCTGAACAAGGGCAACCTCAAGCAAAAGAACATGACTGGACTTGAAGTCAAAGACAAGCTCGAGCGTGCCACCCGTTTGTTGGTTCAACCTGACAAGGAAAAGAACCCGGGTACATTGACCTTGATTCCAGGTGTTCACTCACCTGAAGACTTGGCTGAACTGGCGGAGAATCCACCATCCTATACCATGTTGCTCCAACTTGAAGAGAAGATTCGGGACATGCGTCTCAAGGGTATTCCAAACATTGAGCGAGCGAACGTGCAACTGGATGACAAGACTGGAGAGTACTACCTCTCAACCATCGGATCCAACCTCACCCGTGTGAGCGAAATCGAGAGCATCGATCGACGCCGCACCTACACAAATAACATCATTGAAATCTTTGATTTCCTTGGTATTGAAGCCGCTCGCCAGGCTATTGTGAACGAACTACAAGCGACCCTTGACGGTGCTCGCCTCGAGGTCGATGTTCGCCATCTGTTGATGGTTGCTGACGTCATGACTTCTGAAGGTGAAGTCCGTGCAATCGGCCGCCACGGTGTTTCAGGAACCAAGCACAGTATTCTTGCTCGTGCTGCTTTCGAAGTGACCGTCAACCACTTGCTCAAGGCCGGTATTATCGGTGAGCGAGACTACCTCACAGGTGTTGCAGAGAACATCATTGTCGGACAACCAATTTCCTTGGGAACCGGCAGTGTCGAACTGTACTACATCCCTGAGTGATTTTCCAACCATGAGAAACAAAGTGGAGTATGGAGGAATAAAATATGGATATCAGCCGACAATTAAAAAATGCAATTGCAACTGGAAACTTACGATTTGGCCAACGACAAGCCCTCGCTGCTTGCGCCCTTGGTGAAGCAAAACTCATCATTCTGGCAGCAAACTGTCCGACCGAATTCACAGACGATCTGCACGCCCGTCACCCTGAAGTGACCAAGTTCCGTGCAGCCATGGTCAACCGTGAATTGGGAATCGCTTGTGGTAAGCCGTTTTCGGTCTCCACAATCACCATCATCGATGCTGGTGAAAGCGATTTACTCACCCTTGAAACCAACCTCGAGTGAGGTCACAAGCCCTCGACGGGCGTAAATTGTGTGAACCCAAGGAATGGAAGCCTTCATTGCCTTCGGGCTCAACCCACCCTCATGCGTACCTCTTGGATTCGCTCTGCAGCATGCTTCCTGACCGTCCTCATGTTCGCCTCGGTGCTTTTGCCCATGGTTGAACCTGCAACGACAGACGATGTCGAAAGCGCTCCTGTATTGGAGATGCTGACTCCCGTGCAACGCATTCAATCTGGGGCAACCAGCGCCAACCCAATGCTCGTTGGCGGTGGAACACCGTCTGGTGCAGAATTCGTGGAAGCGCTTGAATACGCACCAGGCGTCTATGCGTTTGGTGGTAGTTGGAACACAAGCAATTCCCAAGCCTTGACTTTTGGTAGCAGTACCCTCTCGCCTACAAGCCCTTATGGACAAGAGTTCTACATCGCAGCCGTAGACAGTTCCGGTCAATTCCAATACGTCAAAGGTGCAAACCACAACATGCAAGGGAACCCTGGTATATCGATCTTCAGCGACATTGCTGTCGGCATGGGCGGCGAAATTGTCGTTGCTGGATTTTACACAGGAGCCATTCAGTTCGGTTCCATCACGATCGCCTCAGGTGCCGCAGACGGCTTCATTGCAATGACGGACCCAAGCGGTCAGTGGCTATGGGCCCACTCTTTCCAAACCGTGGTGAACAACACACAGGAATTCTCCCAAGTTGACCATGTGACCATCGATCAAAACGGGGACGTTATCGTGTCTGGTGTTCACCAAGGGGAGACTGATTTTGGTGGTACGAGTTTCAATGTCTCGGATCAAGAAATTTTCACAGCTAAACTCAACGGAATCCAAGGAACACTCACTTGGGTGACATCAGGTGGCGGTGTTGGAAACCAAATTGTTTCAGGCGTCGCCGTCGACTCCATGGGTGAAATCTATGTCGGTGGCATCACCTTTGGCAACATGATTTTCGGAAGCAATTCCTACAGCCCAAGCGGAAACAGCGATACATTCCTGCTCAAACTTGACTCCTCTGGTGTTGCAAAATGGCTCGTTGGGTTGGGAACTCCAAACCAAGACACTCAATTGACGTCGATGAAGATGAGTATGAACGATGATCTGTACATGGGCGGCCTTTACGACGGTAACTTGCAGGGTACAGGCCCATCGGGTACTTGGTCAATCACGGCCACACAAGGCCAACAAGATGCCTTTGTGCTGAAAAACCCGGTCGCCACACTCTCAGGCGCATCCAGTTGGGCAGCTACAGGCGGCAGCAGCTCGGTAGACTCGGTTCGTGACATGGCCATCAACTCGATGGATGAGGTGTTCATTGTCAACGTCATCGATGCGACGTTCACGGGTGGCTCTCAATCCGCAGTTGTTGCAGGAAACATTGACGGAATGGTGGCTGGGTTGTCAGCAACCGGTGACTGGGACTGGATGGAATCAACCGGCAGTTCCGCTTACGAAGTCCTCTATTCAATTGCCCTCAACGAATCTGATATTGTCACAGTTGGCGGCGGTCTAGGAGGTGGAACCATCAACAAAGGTACACTTTCAGTGACCTCTAGTGGCAACAATTGGGACGCCATGCTTTGGTCATTGGATCCGAGTTCAAAGAAAGATGCAGATTTTGACGGCATTCCAGATTATGCGGATAACTGCCCAAACATCTCCAACCCAACTCAAGCCAACACCGATGGTGATGCTAACGGTGATGCGTGCGATTCCGATGACGACAACGACGGTTTAACCGATAACTTCCCCGATNTGTGCCCTCGGGGCGGCGCATTCAACTGGACAAGTGCTCAAGACNCCTCCAACCCATCAGCCTCAACAGACTGGGACAATGATGGCTGCAAAGATGACACAGAGGATTCAGACGATGACAACGACGCAATCGATGACGTCGATGACAACTGTCAGTGGACCGCATACAATCCACCCCGACCAACATGGGTCTCAGATTCAACCACAGACATCGACGGGGATGGATGCCGAGACAGCGACGAAGACACCGATGACGATGCTGATGGCTTCGACGATGTTGTTGATGACTGTCCCACCGTTTCTGGCACTTCGGTGAATGGCACAGAGGGTTGCTTAGATTCAGATGGCGACAGTTGGGCCGACAATTTCGATGACTGCCCGAACCAAGCAGGTGATTCAACCCTCGGGGGCAAGAACGCTTGTCCTGATGCTGATGGTGATGGATGGGCAGATGTCGACGATGCGTTCGATGCGGACCCCACACAATGGGCTGATACAGATGGTGACGGCTACGGGGATAACCCACTAGGCACAACACCGGATGACTGCATCGAGCAAGCAGGGACCTCAACAATGGACCGAATTGGCTGCTTTGACGCCGATGAAGACGGCTACTCTGATTCCGATGGTTTCTGGTCCACTGAAGACGGAGCTGATGCATTTGGTAATGATCCGACCCAATGGTCTGATTTCGATGAAGATGGATATGGGGACAACTGGGCTAACGGAACATGGACAGACCGCAACCCTTCGTGGCCTGGTGAGTTTAACAGCGATGCGAATGACCAAGACGCTTGCCCAACCAAGGCAGGAACATCCTGGCAAGCAGGCATGGTTGGCTGTCCTGATGCAGACGGCGATGGTTGGTACGACATCATGGATGCCTTCCCGCAAGAACCAACTCAGTACGCCGACGCAGATGGCGATGGCTATGGAGATAATCAAACAGGTTTCGAGCCTGACGCTTGTCCCGAACAGGCTGGCACTTCAACATTCGATCGCTATGGTTGCCTCGATTCCGACGGAGATCAACGCTCGGATCCTGACATCAATTGGATGCCTTCACAAGGCGGCGACGCTTTCCCCTCTGAACCGACCCAATGGGCTGATTTCGATGAAGATGGCTACGGGGACAATCCTGCTGGTGTGACTCCCGATGCTTGCCCAACTGTGCGTGACACCTCAAGCATCGACCGACTTGGATGTGCAGACACAGACGGCGACGGATTCTCGGACCCCGATGCTGATTGGACTCTTGCTGACGGTGCAGATGCTTGCATCAACGGACGTGGAAATTCCAGTCAAGACCGAATTGGTTGTTACGATCAAGACGGTGACGGCTATTCCAATCCAAGCGCTGATTGGACGATTGAAGATGGTGCTGATGCCTATGTCGATGATCCCACACGCTGGATTAAGGAAGAAGAGCCTGCCTCGGCCTCACTTTCGAGCGGTTCAGCCCTCACTTACGGAATAGGTGGCGTTTTACTCATCGCAGTAATTCTTGGTGGTTTATTCCTGCTTCGGGGCCGAAACGGCGAGGGTGAAGAAAAGGCATGGGCACAATCGACTCCTGGAGCCATGCCGCCTATGCCGTCGATGTCAGCTCAACCCGCTGCTGTGCCGATGCCAAACTTTGCCGCTCAGCCAGTGGCCCAGCCTGCAGCTCAACCACTTGCTCAGCAAGCCTACACTGCAACCATCCCGCAAGTGGCCCAACCTGTGGCTCAACCAGCAGCGGTTGCCGATCCTGCCCGTGACTACTACAACGGACTGTTGACTCAGGGTTACCCTGCGCCAGACGCTTTGGCCTATACGCAGCAGTATTACCCTGGATTCCAAGGCTGAGGTCAAGAGGTCAATTGCACTTCGTGCCTTGAGGCAGTCATCGACCCAATCGAAATGGATCAACGGTGCCATCAATGACGTTTGACTCAGCATACGAGCCCTTCTTCCAACCTCCAGGTTGGATTGTTGGACCGGTTTGGGCTGTGCTCTACACCTGTCTTGCACTAAGCATGAGCAACATGCTCACTACCAAAGATGAGGTCCCGCAATCGAACCTCGTCATTGCTTTGTTCTTCATCCAACTTGCTGTGAATCTAGCTTGGCCCTCAGTGTTCAACTCTGAGCGTTACCTTCTCTCGTTGCTGATGATCGTTGTGATGATTGTGTTCACGAGCATCTATGCAGTGGCGACCTACAGAGTTGCACCAACCGCGTCGATGTTGGTCTGGCCATACATTGCATGGGTGTCCTTTGCAGGGGCTATCAATTTCGCCTACTTTCTTGAAGCGTCTTGAGGTCGATTACGGGCTCACTAAATCATGTGAGGACTTCGAGCAATCGGTCTTGCTCAGCTGCCATTCTTAGTTCCATAGCAATTCGACGACCACTTGACATTGGTTTTCGCCAAGTAGCGTTCCCGTATGGATGGCCAACACTGACGTGGACGTTTGTTCCTCCACCCAAACGTGGAGCAACATCGTAGATGTAGTAATTCATGTCTTTGTCGATGCATGTTTGTAAGCAGAACGGACCAATGATTCCCGGGTCATAATGCTCCTTGCTTGCGGTGATGAACTTTTCACCGAGTTCGAACGCCTTTTCTAACAAGGATTCACGGATGGTTGCTGTGTTGTGACCAACCACGGTCATCTCTGGGATCTGTTGGTGGGCTGGCATGGTCATCTGTTGAGGTGCTGGTAGGCGGACGTGACCGTCAAGTGAGGATTCGAAGCGCCAATCGACCCCGAGCAGCTCCAACTTTTCGCCTTCTTCAGCTAGGGGGCTGTAAAAGAAATTGAGGTTGAACACTGGTCCGATCACGTAGCGTTCGATTCGGGCGCCTGCGAGCGATGCTTCATCGATCACACCTTCAGCGAGCAGGGTCTTTGATTTCTCTTGATATTCCTCGTAGGACGCACATGTGAAGAAGCCACGTTCGAGTTTCTTCTGAGCATGGTGCAACTTCACAATGACCAAGCAATCAATGTCTTGTGGATCAGCAATTGCTTCGGGGTAGGGCAGTCCTGCCTTATCGAGGATCCAGTAGTAGTCTTGATCTTCGGTGCGTTCTTCCATTCGAAGCATGTTTCTAGATCCAAATAAAGGCACCTTGAAGGTGTCTTCGACATCTTGAATCGAAGAGTATGATGTAAAGGAACGGTTTGGAATGTAAACGACGTTTCTCTTGCGCATTTCTGCTTGCATCTCTGGCTTCATCACATCGTTGAACGAAGGCATGACAATTGCCTTGTCAACCATTCCTCGAACAACTCGACCTGAACTGCTGCGGTGCGCTTTGAAGTAGTTAGCATAGGTCTTGTGGCGACCTTCTTTACAGTAGGCAACGGTTGGGAAGCCTTCCTCGATGGCGCCGTCGCAAATGTCCAGCGCCGAATGCGAAGCGGTCATTCCGATTCGCAGTTTCATTCGATCGTATTCGTCAACAATACCTGCGATTTCATCTTTTGACAGCATGGGCAATCCCTCGGTAATCTTCCCTGTGGTCGGGGGGGTCTTTCATGTCATCGCAAAGCGATGTTCAGTCAAATCGCTGGAGTTGCATCAACTCGTCGGTGGAAAGCGTCTCTCCTGACATCAACTTGGACATCAGGTCCTGCACTTCAACACGGGCAGATGGACGTTGTCCCGCACCGGCAATTGCACCACGCATGGCTCGAAGCATGTCTTGGATCGAGTGGAGGCATCGGAGTGAAACGATGTAAAGGTGGTGCGCCTTGTCTGCTTCTTTCTTGGATTTTCGAAGTTCTCTGTGAGCGGACTCAGCCTTGTCACGGATGCGGTCAACTTCCTTATTCCATTGAAGCATCAAATCGTGAGCCTCTTGAGCAGCTTGTGCTGCTGCTGTGACTTCTTCGTGGGCCTGTTCTTGGGCTTCCATGGCCACACGTAGCAATTCACGAGCCTCTTTCAGTTCGGTGTTTCCATCTTCACTGGTCTTCATCTTCTTGATCTTAGCACTGATTTCCTTCATGCGCTTCATGACCTTTGTTTCGTTGTTTCCAGTGTGACGTCCGCGCTCGAATTCATTTTCGAGTCGGTTCAATTCTCGGCGAAGGGTGTGGATGGTTTCAGGTGGTTTCTCACGGCGTCCTCGTCGCTGCCCTGGTTCAAATGGTGCGGGTGCGGCTTGTGGACCCTTTGCAGCCTCAAGCATTTCCTTTGCAGCACGAACGGAGGTGTTTGCCTCTTGACGAGCGCTCTTCTTCTCACGAACGATTTCGTTCATTTGTTCTCGAATTTCACGTTGTTCTCGCACTTGTACGATCAGTTCTCGAACCTCAGCATTCAATTCGTTTCGCGTACCCGTGAATGTCTTCGATTTGTCGTTCCATTCGTCACGGGTTGTTCGGTAACTGGTCGCTTTTCCATCAACCAATTTTCGTCGCTCTTCGAGTAGAGTTTTGAGTTCTGACATTAATTATCGCACCTGTTCAGTGGAAGATTCCCATCTTCTCACCGGTTTGGCGACCTTGCACCTCCATTTAATCCCTTCACTGAGAAGCGATGATGACCCGGCCAAGGCTGTATGGTTTTGAAGCCCAAAAAACACAGGTTATTCTGAGTTTTTCCTCAGAGAACCGCAGCGTCAAAGGCAGCGATTGCTTGATCAAAATCACCACGAATTCGTCCTAAGTTTACACCAGTTTCACACTTTAGGATAAGGACACGTCCTCCCTTGAGGCTCTGGGCCATGACGCACCCGTGTTCCCCGTGAAGCGTGATCCGGCTTTGCTTTGATGCATCAAGAGGTCCGACGGCCTGACCAAGGCGTTCAACGGTGTCATCGTGACGTGGCGCAGTGCAGGTGACGAGGCCGTCGCGGTCGAGCAATGCAACCTGAAGCACACCTTCTGTTGCCAAGAGACCGTCGAGCACCCGTTGTTCCACAAATCATCGATGCTGTAGGGGCCGCTTAACCTTTGACCTTGCGTCAAGAGCGGTGAACGCCACGGATTGGCGGCACAGGCCCCTTCATCATGTATCCTAAACCAGATTTGTAATAGTGCTCAAGATGCTTTTCAACCCTTAAGCCACGAACTCTATAGAATTCTTGGGCGCGTTGATTTGATGCCTTTACCTCCAACTGAATGAATGATTTTGCGTGAACATGGCAAGCATTGACCAAATGATGCCAAGCGAGTGATCCCCAACCAAAATTTTGCATGTCTGCATGAATGGCAAATGCGGCAATTCGTACGCCTTCATCGAGGAATGGCAACGCCCAGAGTAACCCCTTTAGCGATTCAGGTGCCGGGTATGTGTCCATGTCGACAAGCAACAAATTCCCTTCCCATGCCGGAATTGGTAGCGATGCAATCGATACGTCTGCGTAGGCTTCTCCCGTTTCTTCAAGGAATAACTTCTGAATCCGTTCTCGCCATGCACTGGGCAATTTAGTTGGTTCGACACCCAAGATCCATTGGATGTCAACCATGGTCAATCAATCCTTTCGACCTTTCTTCGATTGGGAACGTGCCCCTCGATGTGGCGTAAGATTCCTTGCGTTGGCCTTTTTCTTCCGCTCTTGGCGACGGGTTGATTTTGCAGTTGTTTGTCCTTTCGTAACGGATTTGAATCCGCCACTGTTGAGCAGGACATCGAGGTCGGAAAGCGAGAGTGTTCCACCTTCTGCAGCTCTTTTTTGCACGTCTTCAGGTCGTGGGCCATTGTTGCGGGGCTTCCAGTCTGCAGAGCCTGACTTGGTTCGTTTCTTGCCGCCACTCTTGTTTCCCTTTCGGGCATGACCGCGTGGGTTTGGATTGGAACTGATTCGGACCCATGCCTCCAGGCGGCCTTTTTCTCTGCGAAGGCGTCGAACTTCAGTTCGTCGCTGATCGATCACCTTCATCAGTTTGTGAGCCTTCTTGTCAAATTGCATTGCGTCGCTAAAGTTGAGATCTAAATCTTTGAGCATTGGCTCTGATTCGATCAATTCAGTTTTGTGCTTGAGTTGTTCTTTCTCGTTTTCTTTGAGAGCACGAACGGCTTCTTTCTGTTCTTTTAGAAGGGCAATAAAGGCTTGATGTGACTCTTGGGCTATTGTCGCTTGTTCATGCATGGCTTGCAATTCAAAGAACCAAGCGAATTGGTCTTCTTCTCTTCGTAGAGACGGGACTTGAAAAACATCGATTTCTCCTGTAAGTTGTTCGTAAACATCCTTCATCAACTCGTTGATTCTGTACAATGGGATTCCAATGCGTTGATTGATGTCGTCGCGTTGTTTTTGCAGTTCATCCATTTGTTTGGAACGGGGTCTGAGGCCACGGATGATGGATTTCAATTCCTTGCGCAGGTCACTTGTCTCTTCGATGGTTCCGCGCAGTCTTTTGGACATGCGAATGTTGAGTTTGCGCTCATCGATTAACGCCGTCAGTCGTTCATCTAGGGCTTCAAGTTCGGTTGTGTTCTCTTTGACAAGCGTTGCGACTTCAACGGCAGACTTTTGCCTTAAGTCAGCAAACAAATCGAATTCTTCAACGGGCGTAAACCGTTCAGGATGCTTAGCATTGACAATGTCACTCCATCTGTTTCCAGATGCAATTGCCAGGCAAGCTTTGAGGAATTCTTCCTGAATATCCATCGCACCGGAGGGCCGAAGCACACGGCTCAAATCATGGTTAAGATCAAACGGGTCCTCGACGGGGAGGGAATGCTGGCCGAGGCGTGTTCGTTTTTCCATCGTGACTGCTTTTTCAGCGCGAGGTGTTGCGTACTTCCACCGTTTTGATTTGCGGGTGATGTGGTCACCGGATCGAATTGAAATCACATGGTCTTGGAACGGCCACGCAGTTGCGTATTGGAAGATGAAGTCGATGAACAATTCACCAATCGATTGGTCATTTTTCTTGGTTGGGATCGCTTCATTCACTTCCATCATGGTCAAGTCATAGGTTGTGCCCTCGACTTCCATCATGGTTCGTTCATTACCCGCTTGAAGAACAGGTGCAACAGGTGGTTGTGTCCGTTGCAATGCTTGGATCGCCAACAATGTCCAGGCGTAGGAAGAAAAGGAACCAGATGCGGCATCACCAATATCACGTCTTAGAGCCCAATGCTTTACCGCCAAAACGAGGTGACGGATTCGTTCGTCACACGCCGAATATCGCTTCAAAAGTTCAGTATTGTGGAGGGCAAGTGTGTTGTTGATCGAAATATCCACGGGGATTTTGGTCCGTTCATCCTTGAATTTGATGATCGGAACTTTCGCCCTTGCTAACATGACAATGTCTTCCATGTCGTGTTGTTTTAGCAAGCGATTGATTTGCTTGAGTGCCTTTGCTGGGATTGGCCCCTCGAACTGGAGGCACAGGTCCAAATCCCCTGCTTGCAATGAAAGCCCTGATTGAGATGAGCCAAATTGCTGCAAGGTTGCATTCTTGAATCGGTGCTCAAGGGTTCGCTTCAAATGCTTGAACAAGCCTGCTCTCGCTTTGAGATGCTTTGGATTCGGCCCTTCTGTTTTGAGCATTGCTTGGATTCCTTCATCGATGTTGAGGGTGACCTCTTCGCTTACATCACTGATGCTGGGGAGTTCCAATTGCCCACACAATTGCTTGTGCACATTTGGCCAACGTGCGATTTGTTGAGGTGAAAATCCGGTGATTTCACAATCCTCGCTCATTCTTCTTCACCATCCTTGATTGGTTTGGATGCCGTGTTTTTCTTCTGCCCCTTTTTTGGGTTGTCTTGCTTCTTGGCTGGTTTTTTGTTTCGAGCGACACTTGAAACTCCACCATTTCGTACTTGAGTGGCGTTCGTTAGCAGGCGATCAAATCCTCCATCAATGATTTTTTGCCAGTGTTCAAGACCTCGTTGACTGCTGTCAAGCGCTTCTGCCAAGCGCTTTGTTCTGCTGTCTGCGCGTCGCCTGTGTGCTTCGTGTTCCACATAGGTGGTGTGGAAATGTTCATTCTCGCTGGCCAATTCTAAAATGGCATCATGGGCTTTTTGGGCTTCTTCAAGCAATGCCTTTGCCTTCTTGAATGACGCATCCATCTCAGTCAATCCTTCTTGACTCGAACTCCGTTTCTCGACCCACTCATCGTGCTGGCGGATCAAGTTCTTCATTTCTTGAATGTATTTTTGTTCGGTTTTGTGGTTCCCTGCATTGGTTTCCAGTTCCTGTTCTAACTTCATCAATTTTTCATCGAGCTTTTCTTTTGCCCACTTTGGATTTGGATCCTTGATGCCGCCAGATGCTTGGAGTTTGTCGCGCAGTTCACCGGCCCGCTTGAACAGTGCACGTGCTTTCGTTTGTGCCTCAGCCCGCTCTCGCTTGAGGTTGGCAACCTTGGCGTTGATCCCATCCCGCTTTTCTTTAGCAGCCCTTGCCAATGGTTCTGCAGCAACCAACTCTTCTTGGCGTGCGTCGAGTTGTTCAGGTATGACTTCAGCAAGGCGTTCGCGACGATGTAAAATGGACTTCGCCAACAAGGCGGGGGTCACACCGAGCAGCTCATCGGGGGTCATACAGTGTCCCCCCACCTTCCAACCTTGAATAAACACTGCGTAGCGTCCCAGTTTGGCGTGAAGGTGAAGAACCCCCTCGCCAAGCGGTGACTATGGGGGGGCGTGAACGCAGCAGTTTGCTCATTCCCGCCGGGCTTTTGGCCCTCTTGGTTTTCAGTCTATTCGTGCCACAGGTCGCTGCTTCAGGTGGATTGGCCACCATTGATGAGTCCACAATCTCCCTGTCTGCATCCGAGCAGTTGGAAGGTGCATCGCTCACATTTACCTTTGATGTTGCAGAAGCCAGTGGTCAAAGCGCCGATGTCACAGCCTCCTCCACATTGAAGACCATTGGGGGCGAAGTTTTGGATTGGGTGAATGAAAGCAAAACAATCCCTATGAATGCAGTTGATACCTTCACTGTAACGTTCAACTCAATTCCCTACGGGTATTCCATTGTGGAGACAACACTCACTGGTGATACAGGCCCCGAAAATGGTAACGATGTGTTGTCGTTCAATCGAACCATTCAACGTCTCGTGCCACTCGATATTAGCCTTGGCGCCTCTGGAGATGTTCTCTTCAACAGTCTTGATTCAAACGGTGTCGAAACTGGAAACCTTACCATCAGCGACGGGGATCGAGTTGGTGTACAGATTCCGGTGCTCAACAATGGTGACCACCCATGGTCAGGTCACATGACGGTCAATATCACCTCTGGTGAGGCTGGAGAATTTCTTTCTGTGGCGGATGTTCAAGTCTCAGCCATGTCGAGCACCCTCGTTTTCGTGAACTCAACTATCGCGATGACCGAAGGTGACTGGGATGTGACCCTTGCTCTCAATGCAACAGGCGACAGCGATGAATCGGATGAAACCATGACTGTGCCCTTCATCGTTGGCCCACCTCCACTGCCGGTGATCAATCTCGATGGTACTGTATTGACCACCGAATACAACGCTGGTGATGTGATTGATTGGAACTTAACTGTTGGTAACACAGGGACACGAATGTTTTCCGGAACTATTCTATGCGAGTTTGGTGAAAGCACAGTGCTCAATCAAACGCTCAATCTTGACACCGCTGCATCGACCACGCTGACATTCACAACCCAAGCACGTCCTGCAGAACTGAACTGCTCAGCACTTGGTATGAGAATCTCAGACCTTTCAAACACTCCTTTCACCGAAGCATTCAATGTTGTTTCAGCGCAATTTGAAGCAGCCGGTTCCCAAATTCCAGGTGTTCTTGATGGCCCTTGGCATGTGGGCGACAGTGCACGATTTTCCATGCTTGTTCGCAACCATGGCGATCGAGTTGGAGAGGTTGCTCTGGAATGCACAACTTCCCAATCAGTTTACACAAGCCCAATGCTTTCCTTGGACCTCAATGCAGCCGGTGAAGTTTCTGTGGTCGTCCCTATGCTTGTCATGGGAGATGAGTCGATAGCATGGCGTCTAGTCTCTCCAGATGGAAGCATCGATGAAGGACTCAACGGAACAATTACCGTTCCAGTGGCGGCAAAGCAAAGTTTGATTCCCAGCGTCGATGCTGTCACATGGGACGCTGAGAAAGGCGTAGAGATGGAGTGGTCTGTCACCCTCACCGAGGGTGTTGACCGCCCTGTTCGGATCCGTTTGGGCTACTTTGATTCTGGGGAAACCTATGTTTTGGATTATGTCATCAACCTTGAACCGGGTGTTGTCAACGGGCAACTTGAACTCGGTTTTATTGACGCAGACAGCGTGACCTTGCGGGCTGATGCAATTGACTGGAGTGAAGCTGTTGGACCTTCGAGTGATAGCAAGAGTATACCTGATGCTCGCCCAGTTTACGAATTGACCTTCAATCCAGTTTCCTCGCCATCTCGTCCTGCTGCAGGACAAAATACGGAGATTGAGGTTACCATCGACAACACCGGAGATGCAGATGGTCTTGCAGGTGAGATTCTTTTGTTGAGTGACGACAGCACGCTGCTTGCAACCACAACCACTCCAGTCTTGGGCGCTGGGGAGACAAGTGTCATCATCATCACCATCGAGAGTTGGCCAGAAGGCACCCGCGTGACCCTCGAAGCGAAATGGATCTTTGGTGGCTCGCAAGTTGTCGGTTCAGAATCGTATATTTCTTCTGAAGTGGAAGCGGAGGCTGAAGAGTTTGAAGTTCCTTGGCTGGCCTTGTTTGGAGGTGTTTGTCTTGCTGGTGCCATTGTTGCGGGCGTCCGAATTCAGCAGGCTCAAAGCCTCAAACCATCGCGCAAGCGGGACAAAGTACGGCCCTCGAAGTCAAAATCGAAGGGTGGATCGAAGGATACAAAAAACATCGAGAAAATACAAATTGGTTGTCCAGAGTGCGCTCGACAACTTAGAGTTCCAGCAACATACAGCGGCTCTGTTCGCTGCCCAGATTGTTCGAATAGATTCGACGTTGAAGGACGAAGTGAGGATGTCGAAGAGGCTGAAGAGGACGAAGTCGAAGAAGTGGTTGACGAAGCGGTTGCTGAACAATCAGACAAAAAAGTGGAAGTTTCTTGCCCAGAATGCGCCCAATCGCTCCGGGTCCCGAGTGATTATTCAGGTTCAGTCCGGTGCCCTGCTTGCGAACATGTCTTCAAAGCAAAGGGTTGATTGCATTGTACATCGAGGGTGAAGCATGAGTGGACACTTCCAAGAGTTCGAGGATGAATACCTCGAAACTATGTATGAGTTCTACGAACGGGATGCAGAAGCATTGGTTCGTACAGGCGACCTCTCCTCTGCACTCTCTGTTTCTCCGGCCTCAGCCACGGAGATGATTCAACGGTTGGCTTCAAAGGACCTTGTGGAATACACGCCTTACAAAGGTGCCCGGTTGACCGAAAAAGGTCTGATTCATGGTAAAAAAATGAAGCGACGTCACCGCCTAGCGGAAGTGCTTTTGGAAATTTTACCCTTCGATGGAAACGCTCATGCGACTGCCTGCCGCTTAGAACACGCCATTGATGACGATCTTGAAGTGGCGCTGTCGCTTTTGCTCGGTCGTCCTGATGTTGATCCAAGCGGGCGAGAAATCCCCACTCCGTCGCCAGAAATTCTCAAGCGGATTGAAGCAAACCATAGGGAAATTCGTCCCCTCTCATCCATGGCAGTTGGCGAACAAGGGTCAATTCAAGCGATGGTGCTTGCCCCTGCTCGAATGGAACAACTCGAATCAATCGGCCTCACCATTAATTCCGTGGTGGCTCGGGACAGCAACGGGTTCGCTCTGGGTGATGGGCATCGGGTTGAATTGAGCGACGAGCTCACAGCACAACTGCTGTTTCGACCTTCATGAGTTGGAAATAGATGCAACACTTTAGAACAAAGCCTTCGTCCATATCACATGGTCGATGAGGATGGCTCCCCTAAAGCCGAAGACGAATCCGTTCTCACTTCTGAACGATTTTGGTTCGCACTCGACCGGCAACTGATCAGTTCTGGGTTGCGTTTGCTCCTGTTGCTGCCTTCTTTTTCCTTCCTTACATCGTTTGGTGCTTTTGCATACGCCCAAAGTTCCCCTGCTTGGTGGGCGAAGATTGAGCCAACGATCAACCTCAGTTTTGCAATGACATTAACCGCCCTCACCTTCGTGATTTTGTTTGGTTACATTATCACTCAAATTGTTCATCGCCATCGCACCAGGCTGTCGGTTGTGAATTTTCAATCAGAAGTTGACCGATTAAACCTAGAACACCGGGCTGTGCAATCTCTGCATGGATACGAAGGATTGGTCCACCACATGACGAGCGTTCGCAATAAGCACACGCTCTCCTTAGTGTATGCGATGGTGTCAACCATCTTCATCACCGCCATTTTCTTCGTCAACATCGAGACCCTGAACGGGCGGATATTACTCCTGATGTCGATTTCCTTTACCCTTCTTTCACTCGCTCAACACCTCTCTTCACGCTCACGACCGTTCAATATGGATGAACGAACCGGCCTCTTGGATGCCTATAACCCACCCATTCATCCTTCCACTTTAGAAATGGTGTTCAGCGATCTTGTGAAAACACACATGGACCCCTTACTTCGTTCTGAGTATGAAGTCTATTCTAAGGAAGTGGAATCGTGCATCCTCAAAGGAACTGACCCACAATTTGCTCGAGAAAAAATCTTGATGACGCTTTACAGGCACTCGAAAGGTTTGGACTTCAAAACGATGGAAAGCGAACTTTCTGAGGTGCTCAATGAATCTGGCATGGAACTGGTCAAGACCCATCCAGTGTTCACAATGGAGGAGTGGCTTTCCATCATCCACCATGTTGAGCGTTCTTGCCCCGCCTTTTTCAGAATGATTGGGCGGATTGAAGAAGACCTCGGTGCTGGACGAGACACGGTCACCGACGACATCGTATTCGAGGTTGACATGGAGAATGTGGTCCATGAACGAGCAAATTTGTTCACCCTAATGCACAACTTATCTGACGAACCTCGAACGATTGTTTTGCGGGTTCAATCCCCTGATTTCCGTCCTCATGACTTGGCGATGACCTACCGCTTGAGCCCGGGCGAACAACGCTGGTGGTCCAACAAGAGTTTACCTCTTGCAGCGGAAGGCGACGATGACGTGTTAGGCCTCATGTCGGGTTTACTTCGAGACGGAACCATGGGTTGGCAATCATTGCTACCAGAACGGTTTGGAGAAGCCACAGTTTCGGTTCGTCTTGAAGAGCAGAGCGGGGATTTACTGATTGGTCGTCAGATCAATGTTCGAGTGCGTTCAAAGTATAGAGAGCGTGTGCGCGCATCAAGTTCACTCACTGCAAATCTCCTCGGTGGCCTTGGCCTCATCCTTGGTGCTTTCATCAAAATCAGAGATATTTTCGCAACATTCTGATGCACTTTAGCCTTTGACCCTCAGCCGTAGCCTTGAAATGGGCTATGCTGTGGCCAAAAACATGCGCGGAATCAAAGATGATGCCACACCAAACCCTGACTCAGAGTTGCGGGATGAATTGCAAGCCATGGAAGCGCGTGTCCGCAAATTGCGAGACACCCGTAATGGCTACAGTGATCAAGCCCGTACGGCAGCCGATAAGCGCAATGCGATTCAAGGCCAATACAAAGAGCACAGAGAAAAAGTCGACTTGGTTCTTGCAGAAGTCAAAGCCATTCGTGCTGAAGTAAAAATGCACAAGGAAAAGCGCAATGCAATCCAGACCCAACTTCGAGACATCATTGGTCAAGCCAAGGGTCAACGCAAGGAGAAGGGTGACAAAAAATCTGCAACCGCAGAATACGCACAACTCAAATCTGAAGTAGCCAGTCTGGAGAAAACGTTCGAGACCTCCTCAGTGGGTCAAAAGAAAGAAAAAGAGATGATCAAGAAAATCAAGGAAATGGGTCGTCGAATCGAAGAATTGGCACCTGAGGTGGTAAAATTCGAAATGATTGCAGTCGATCTGAGCGATATGGACACAGCCATCAAGACCCTCAAAGCCGAAGCGGATGCTTCTCACCAAGCCATGTTGGAAGCCGTGGGTCGAGCGGATGCAATGTCAAAGGAGGTTGATGAGGCGTTTGCTCACAGGGATTTCCTGAAAGCTGAGGGTGACCGATTCCATGATGAGTTCGTTGAACTGCGCAAGAAATCAGATCAAACACACGAAAAAATCACAGAAATGATGGTCAACGTCAACGAGGTTCGTGAAAAATTGAACATGGCCCGTGATGAGCGCAAGTCTTGGATGGTTGACCATAACGCTGCGGTCAAATCAGAGATGAAAACTGGTGCTGAATCCGAAGATGTCGCCGACGCACTCCTTGCAAGTCTACAAAACCAAGGCTCAGTGACTTTTGGTGGCACAGGAAAAGGCGACGCTCAAGGGGTTGTCAAAAAGGGCGGGAAATCCGCCAAGAAAAAAGCCATGCGTCGCATTGACATGAACGCGTCTCGACGTCGTTGAGGGATGCTTCTTGCATGGCGTCATTATGGCAGGCGGACAAGGCTCGCGTCTACGTCCATTGACGCTTACTCGGCCCAAACCAATGGTCGAAGTGTTAGGTCGTCCAGTGATTGACTTTGTCAAAGACGCCATGGTGGACGCTGGTGTCGAGCACTTGGTTGTTACAACCGGATACAAGGGGGAGCAACTGTCAGCCCACATCGAACAGTGGTCAACAGATCCTTCCATAAGCGCACGAATTAATCAGGAAGCCGTGCCTATGGGTACGGCAGGGAGTGTCCGACTCTTGCTGGATGAACTGACCGAGACATTCGTTGTCGGTTCAGGCGATGCTGTTGCTTCATTCGACATTCAAGCCCTCATTGAGGCTCATCGGTCTCATGGAGCAAAAGTGACCATGGCGCTCTGGGAGGTTGAAGACCCGACTGAGTTTGGAATTGTGGGGCTATCCGAAACCCATCATGGAGAATTAGATGGTGAGCTTCGTCAAGGTTTCATTCGACAATTCAAAGAAAAGCCGACGCCTGAGGAAGCGTTTAGCAACGTCATCAATGCAGGCTTATACATTCTTGAGCCAGAAGTGTTGGCTTTAGTTCCAGAGGGAGAGAAATTTGATTTTAGCAAACAATTGTTTCCAATGGTTCTCGACATGGGCTGGCCCATGTACGCCCAAACAATCAACGGGGTGTGGTTTGATGTTGGCCACCCGTTTGAATTAATCCGAGCTCAACACGCCCTCATCGCTGGACGTGACCAGCTTCCTTTCCCAATCCCTCAAGGAACATTCAGTGAAAATGATAGTTACTTTGCTTCTGGTGTTCCTCCCCAAAGTGGCATTGTTGGCTCAGTAATCTCGACCCGTACCACCATTTCCCCCAGCGCTCGGATTGAGAATTCCTTGATTATGGCAGGTTGCAGCATTGGCGACAATGTCGTGATTCGAGATTCAGTTCTTGGGCGGAATGTTACGGTACAAGACCGGACTCATGTCGAACGTTCAGTGATCGGTGATGAGGTGGACATTGCGGCAGGCAGTGCACTAATGGATACTCGAATTCCTGAGCATGCGTGATGTTTGCAGGGGCTGGAG
>QQSI01000002.1 GCA_003602645.1 Candidatus Poseidoniales archaeon
TGCATCGAGATTAAGCCTGCAGTTCTCCTTGCGGTCCCACGAGTTTGGAACAAATTCTACGATCGAGTGAACAGTCAATTTGCTTCGTCACCTGTCAAGCGATTCCTTTCCGGAAAAGCCCGCAAGCACGCTTCAAAGCGCATTGCCAAGGCTGGCGTTGAGTGTGACGCAGTCCCTCCAAAGGGCGCTCTAGACAAGTTCTATGACAAGGTCATTTGGTCAAAGGTCCGTGCTCGGTTCGGTGGGAACATTCGCTTCTGCATGTCTGGTGCTGCCGCCCTTTCACCTGACGTTGCTGAATTCATCCAAATGGTCGGGTTCAGTTGCTATGAGGGTTACGGCCTCACTGAAACATCCCCGCTCGTGGCCGCCAACGGCTGGGCAGGACCTGGCACATCGAAACTCCGATGCGTTGGCCGTGTAGCAAACGGTGTGAAGGTGACCATCGATACCGACGCATGGGACGATCCTGAGCGACCTGACGAAGGCGAAATTATTGTTCACGGTCCAAACGTGATGATGGGGTACTGGAATAACGAGGAAGCCACGAATGAAGTGATCATCGAGCCCGGTGTCTTCAGAACCGGCGATCTTGGCAAACTTGACGGAGAATTCTTGGCCATCACAGGCCGGGTCAAGAGCCAATTCAAACTTGAGAATGGAAAGTACGTCTCACCTGCACCACTGGAAGAAAACGTCAAACTCTCACCATTCGTTGAGCAAGCAGTGCTCGATGGACGAAACATGCTCAGAACATACCTCGTGGTGCATCCGAACATGGAGAATCTAAAGCCTGCTCTAAAGGCTGCAGGTGTCGATGTCTCTGGAAGCAACGCCGACATCTGTGCCCGAAAGGAAGTGAACGATTGGTTGCTTGCTGAATTGAAGGCAAACAACATGAAAGCACCAGTTTGGAAAGGTTACGAAGTTGCAGCAACATTGATCCTCGACCCAGTTGAGTGGACCACTGACAACGACATGCTCACACCATCAATGAAGGTCAAACTGCGAAACCTCTTGGCACACCATGAGGAAGCAATCAAGGCGATTTGAGCGCGCTTTCACGAATCAAGACCGGTTTTTAATCACGGTTTAGAGCGCTTTATGCTGTTTTTTCTCCGTAAAGAGGCAATTCGGCGATTATTATATAACCTGCCGCGAAAACTGAACCTCAATGATTGCTACTGAACAGAACAAAGTCTCCTCGGTCAGCATTGATTTATCCAAACCAAGAAAGGCGCCCCCAATCGTTCCAAAAATTGTTCACAAACCATTCGCTATTGCGGCAAGTGTAGGGCTCATCGTTGGTGTGCTCAACACTGTAATTTTAGGGATACCACTGCTGATGAGCGTCCCATCCGGGACGGTGTTAGGCCTGATCGTTTGTGTGGCCACTTCACCGAACATGCGCAGTGAACTCGCCGAACGAAAGAGAATCGAAAATGAATACAAACGTGCGCTTCTTGAACGAAGGGGAAGAGCAAGTGTCTTCACTCAGTTCGATTGAACCTCATTCTTCTTCTCCTGGCGAAAACTTCCAGACGCTGAGGGATGCTCCTTCAACCACTTCATGCCCAACGTGAACGATGAAGGGCGACTTGCGGAGTGCTTTGTTCAGTACATGAGCGCGAAGCTCAATCCCTTCATGTTTCATTGCTTTGGTGAGGGCGCGGGTCGTTGAAGGGCCGTTCTTTCGCAACCAGCCAACGATCCAGTCCGCTTCTTTGAGCGTTCTTTGTCGCTCTGGCGTCCATCTTCTGCGGCTCACATTTTTCCGTTTGGGGCGGCAGTGAATAAACCAGTGCAAGACCAAATGGACACGGGTTCCGTGCCATGGAGTTTATGAGGGGTGCACAAAGGGCATCAACGGGGAGAACATGGCACGCCAACTCATCAACATCGAAGGAGTCGACCGAAGTTTTGGTCCGGTCGATGTGCTGGTTGACATCAACCTGCTCGTACAGGACGGTGACCGCATCGGAATCGTTGGCCATAACGGTGCTGGGAAGACCACCCTCCTGAACACAATCAGCGAGCAATCACAAGATGTCGGTGAAATTGAGTATGCTCCTGGCATTCGAATTGCATACCTTACCCAGATTCGGGACATTGATTCTGAATCGACCATCGAAGAGGAACTCGGTAGGAAGGGTCGCCAATTCCAAGAGCTGGAGGAAGAGATCGCTGGCATCGAAGCTCAAATGGCCGACCCTGCCTTCTATGACGGGGACTGGGAAGTCGTCATGGAACGCTACAGTGAACTCCAGCAAACCCTCGGTGCAAGCGGGGGCGGGAATGTGGCAAGCATCGCAAAATCAACGCTTGCGCGGCTCGGACTCGACAAACACCCTATGGACATGAAGGTCAGCAAACTTTCAGGTGGAGAAAAGGCAAAACTCGCTCTCGCGCGCCAACTTGTCGGCCTTGCAGGTGTTGACGTCATGTTTCTCGACGAACCGACAAACCACTTGGATATCGAAACAACTGAGTGGCTTGAAGCCTTTCTCAAGGAATTCAAGGGAGCCCAACTGATTGTTTCTCACGACCGATATTTCCTCGATCAAGTGTGCACCCGAATCGTTGAAGTTGACAATCTGCGCGCTTGGCCTTGGAAGGGCAACTACAGTCAGTTCTTACGCCAAAAGACCGCTACCGAAGCAGCCCTTGGCGACATGATTCACACTGTGGAAAAGAAAATTGCAGCAACCACTGGCGCTTTGAAGCAAATGAAGCGCGCCAACAAGTACGACAAATCGATTTCAGCGAAGCAGAAAATGATCGAGCGAATGCAGCAAGAACTCAAAGCGCTCAAAGCACGGGTGCCAAAGAAGCGGAAGCCATTGATCCTCAAACTCGAAGCCACCGATAAGGCCAGCATGGACGTGCTACAACTCGATGGTGCGACCAAGATCTTCGAAGGGCTCAAGCGACCCGTTCTCAACAATCAAGACCTCGAAGTCAGAAAAGGCGACAGAATAGGAATTGTTGGTGGAAATGGGCAAGGGAAAACCACCCTTCTCAAGATCATCAATGGGGATGAAAAACTCACCAGTGGGACACGAGACCTTGCACCAGGTGCTGAAATTGGTTACTTCCATCAAGATCACGCAACATTGGATTTCAACCTCAATCCTGTCGAACAAATTCAAAAATTACGTCCTGATTTCCAATATGGCGACATCAGAGCAGCCCTCGGAAGATTCCAATTTTCAGGCGACCAGGTCACCACCAAATTGTCTCAACTTTCTGGTGGCGAGCGAGCGCGTGTAGCACTTCTCAAATTGCTGTTGGAAGAAAACAACCTTCTGCTGATGGACGAACCAACCAACCACTTGGACATGGATTCAAAGGACACCTTGGAGGAAGCCCTCATCGGCTACGAAGGATCCCTCATCACTGTTTCACACGACCGTTGGTTCCTCGACCAAGTCGTCAATCGAATATGGGAATTGGAAGATGGAACCGTCACCGTGTATTACGGCAATTACACCGATTACATCCGTGCCAAGAAGGGGCTTCCGCCCTTGGCTGAGGATGAAGTGTCTCAAGTTTGAGTCATTTTGCTGACAAGCAAACATTGAAACACCCTTTGTTTGAATTGAAGCGCATGAATGCGACTCGAATCGTGACAATCCTTTCGATGATTTTGATTCTACAAGGAACCTTACCGTTGGTTGAAAATAGCGAATTAGGCGAACTCAACCCGTCGAATGTGGCCTCACAATCCTCATGGGTTTGGGATGTAAACATCCCGATCGAGAATGGGGCCGTAGCCATTGATGTGTCCCCAATCGGGAGTGCGTATGCAGTGACTGTGACCCACGATGGCACAGGTTCAGTCGGCGACCACAATTGGTCGAATGAGGCACCTGGTGGGAAATTAATCCTCTTCAATCATGATGGTTCAATCCTTTCGGACACCACCCTTGTTGGCCAACCTGTGATGCAAGCGGTACACGATGGAGGCATCGTGCTCATCGCCCACACCTCAACCGGTATCGTGCTGGAATCTGTTGATGAAAACGGAACACATGAGCACACCATTGAACTTGCTCCAAGTTCAGGAACTGAGTTACAGGTTCACGCACTTACCTCGAATGAAAACCACACTTACTTTACGTTGAGTTGTCCCACAGGAAATGGCTTAATCGGTTTCGCCGGCTTGGATTGCACCTTAGCAAACGACCGTCAGCGAATGATCACAATGCAATGGGACCTTCAGACCAACACCACATCTGTTGAATCAACAGTTGAATGGCTTGTCTCTTCAAACCTCCTTGAATACGGTGGAGAGAACGGCGCACTCTACGAAGTTATCGGACCGAATCCGGATTGTGATCAAGCACTGTACGCCAGTTCAACCACCCTTCACAGCGCAGCGAATTCACACTGTGGGGATCGAGACCACAACACCGCAGAGGGGGCATTGTCCCTTCTTGGAACAACGGCCTCCTGGTCAGGTGGGTCAATAGAAGTGGGTGCAGCACATGCCTTCGGCGCTCGCAACATCTCCACAGGAACAGACACCTTTGATGCACAATGGTCGGGCTTCAAAGATTGTTCAATGGGTGTCTTGGCTGATGCCAAACTCAGTGTCTTCGGCCATCAATCCGCCCTCTTTGTCGAGGGGTGGAACACAGGTTCGAACAGCGAGTGTGATTTTGTTTCCTTCAACGCCTCAAGCGGTGCGACAACAACAACCGCTTTCAAAGGCATGAACGCCAACATGATTGTGCTTGGGAACACCGATTTCTCTTCATCATTCGCCGTCAAGTCCACCCGTTCAATCTTGTCGATGGCCAGCACGAGTACGCCTGATATCGGATTTGCTGCTGTGTGCCACACAGGAACACTGTTCGGAGATGGCGAAGCTCTCGTCTCAGGCGGTCAAAATGAACAGATCAGCATCCTTGCATGGCACGATTCAACGGTAAGCAATGTGACGACCCACAACGTGAACGCCGGATGCCCGCAAGCCATTGCCACCAATTCTGGCAACTTTGCACTGTTGCAGTACGACGGGGCCCTTCAAACGCTTTCGATCTTCTCAGATGATTACGATGGTGATGGATATGGTAGCACCCGCGACGCGTTCCCCACCGACGGAAACCAATGGAGCGACATTGACGCTGACGGATTTGGTGATAATGGAGGCTTTTCAACCAGCGATGATTGCCCTTACACACCCGGCACCTCCACCTCAGGAAGGCAAGGTTGCGGTGATATCGATGGTGATGATTGGGCGGATGATTCTGATGCATTCCCTCACGATTCAACCCAATGGGCGGATGAAGACGGCGATGGTTTTGGCGACGAGGCAAATGGAAATTTTGCCGATGACTGCCCTGATGTCTCAGGCACCTCAAACCGAGATTCCTTTGGCTGCCCTGACAATGATTTCGATGGATTCAGCAATGTAGGGGATGCATATCCGAGCGATCCAAGTCAATGGGCCGACAGCGACGGTGATGGGTATGGAGACAACCCGTCTGGAATCAGTGGTGACAATTGCCCTCTTGTCAACGGCAACAGTACGGAGGGTGTCCTTGGTTGCCCTGACACAGACGGCGATGGCCATGCGGATTTGATTGATGATTTACCCGAAGAGGTGACACAATGGGATGATTTGGACGGTGATGGCTATGGGGACAACCCCCTCGGCATTGACTACGACGAATTTCCATTTGACCCAACTCAATCTTCGGATTTGGATGAAGATGGTTATGGCGACAACCTTGGAGGGACGCGGGGCGATGCGTGCATCACAACACCTGGCAACTCAACAGAAGACAGGTTCGGATGCATTGATAGCGACGGTGACGGATGGTCTGATGCTGGAGATGGGTTCCCGCAAGATCCCCTTCGATGGTTGGACACCGACAACGATGGCTACGAGGACAGCGTGGATGCCTTCCCTTACGATCCGTCTCAAAACATGGATTCAGACGGTGACGGTTTCGGGGACAACTCCTTTGGTTCAAATGCTGACCGATTCCCCAATGAAGCCACGCAGTGGTACGATATCGACGGTGATGGATACGGCGACAATCCATTTGGTGTCAACTATGATGCTTTTTTGGCAGAACCAAGCCAATGGTTCGACAGCGACAACGATGGCTGTGGTGACAACCCTGTTGGACGAAACCCGGACATGTTCCCTAATGATCCAACTCAATGCATTGATGAAGACGGCGATGGATACGGAGACAACCTCTCAGGATTCAATCCGGATCCATTCCTGTTCGACCGAGACAACGACGGGTACAACGACAGCATCGATGTGCGCCCTGATTTCGCCTCACCTGGCGACTTAGATGGTGACATGACACCTGACGAAGACGATGCATTTCCCACGGATGCAACTGAGCAACGGGACACGGATGGGGATAACATTGGTGATGAGGCAGACCCCGATGACGACAACGACGGGTACCTCGATGATGCCGAACGAAACGCTGGAACCGATCCCCTTGATCCGAATTCCAAACCCGTTGACACCTATGAATTGGTGATCCCCGGCACCCAAATTGGACTTGGCGCCTGGGATCTTATCGGCGTCTTTGTCGGTGTACCCCTATCGTTGTGGATCGCTGTTGGGCTCGTAACTCGAGGCAGTCGAGCGCGCCGCTTCGAAACTTCGCTCAAGGAAGCAACCAAGCGGGCCGACCTTGAGGAAATCGCTTCTGCATACGAACGTGCAGTGATGATGCGCATGCTCGGACCTCACCAAGCCATTCGTTTGGAACGACTGAGGACTGAATTGGATGACGTTCTCGAACAAGCGATTCACCAAGAAAGCGTACGGATTCAACAAACTGCTGCGCCATCGGGTGTTCCGAGCGACCTTGCCTACGAACAACAACAAGGCTGGTGAAGAAGCGCAAGCATTCACCCTTGAATTGATGAACCAAAGGTGCGTGGAAGCATCATGGCGGACGAAGAACCGGTGTTCGAGACCACGGCTGGTCCAGTCCGTGTGATAACGGCTGCATCGCTGTTCGATGGTCACGATGCTGCCATCAATGTCATGCGCCGGCTGATTCAATCCTCTGGAGCTGAAGTGATCCATCTAGGCCACGACCAATCGGCAAAGGCCGTGGTCGATTGCGCCGTTCAAGAGGACGCACACGCCGTGGCCCTTACCTCATACCAAGGTGGCCATGTCGAGTATTTCTCCTACATCCGAGAACTCTTGGATGAAGCTGGTTGCCAGCATGTCCGGATTTTTGGCGGTGGTGGAGGCACCATCACACCTCCCGAGATTCGAACCCTTCACCAAGCAGGTATTTCCAAGATATATTCACCTGATGATGGACGAACGATGGGGCTCATGGGCATGATTCACCACCTCATGGGCCAAGCTGCAGAAGTCGATCTCATCAGCAAGGAACGGATGGCGACCCTTAACGGACCGGTGACACCAGACGACATGGCAAANGTCGGNCTCCTCCTCACGCTTTCTGAATCTGCGGACGAAGCGACATTCAAGTCGGCTGTTGAGACCTGCCGATCCTCAGACAAAGAGGTTCCAGTGATCGGGTTCACTGGCACTGGCGGAGCAGGAAAATCCAGTTTGCTTGACGAATTGATGCTACGAATCCAACGCGACAACCCCGGGAAGAAGGTCTGCTTGCTCTGTGTTGATCCTACCCGAAAGCGAACCGGAGGAGCATTGCTCGGCGATCGCATTCGTATGAATTCCCTCTCGAACAATGACCTCTACATGCGCAGTCTTGCGAGTCGTGGCTCTGGTTCTGAAATCAGTGCCAACCTTGACCGTGCAATCGAAGTGGCAAAGGCCGTTGGATTCGACATGATTTTCTGNGAAACAAGCGGAATCGGTCAAGGCAGCGACGCCATTACTTCGGTGGCNGATCGCTCACTCTATGTCATGACGGCCGAATTTGGCGCTCACACTCAACTCGAGAAAATCGAGATGCTTGATGTGGCAGATGTGGTCATCCTCAACAAGTACGAAAAGCGGGGCAGCGAAGATGCGCTTCGAGCCATTCGTAAGCAGGTCCGACGCAACCGCAACAAGTTCGATGTCGCCGATGAGGAGCTTCCCGTGGTCGCAACCATCGCCAGTCAGTTTGCCGATGGCGGCGTGGATCGATTGTGGGTCAAACTGGCGGACATGGTCGGCTTCGAGGCCTCAGAACCCATTGACGAAATGGGTGCGCGCAAGGGCGTCATTCCACCAGAGCGAATTTCCTATCTGTCTGAAATTGCCGCCACCGTTCGTGACTACCATGCCCAAAACGAGGCTGTTGCAGAACAATTACGCCTTTGCCAACACCTCGAAACGGCTGCCGCACACGCCAATGACCGAGGTGCAAACAAGGTCGCTGACGACTTGAACGCCCAGATTGATGAGATGCTTGAGGCGATTGAAGAAGCACGTGGCCGCATCGATGCCTTCCGTGAGTTAGCCAAGCAATATTCGACGGGTGAATTCACTTACCATGTGCGTGGCAAACCGTTCACCGTGCAAACGACCACTGAATCCTTGGCGCATTCCGCCATCCCACGCGTCGCCCTTCCAACTTTTGCCGATGATGGAGAATTGTACGCCTTCGTGACAAAAGAAAACGCTCCTGGCCATTTCCCTTACACCGCTGGCGTGTTCCCATTCAAGCGAACCGACGAACTCTCAGCTCGCATGTTTGCGGGCGAAGGCGAACCGGAACGCACCAACCGCCGCTTCCACTACTTGAGCCAAGGCCAAGACTACGTCCGACTCTC
>QQSI01000020.1:0-55673 GCA_003602645.1 Candidatus Poseidoniales archaeon
GTCACTGTGCCCCTCTTCTTTCACCTTCGGGTCCTCCTCAAATCTCACTTCGGTGGGCGCCTGGCCGGTCATTCCAAATGGAATGCCGGCCTTTTTTGCGTTCAATAGACTCATAAAACATACCCGACAGCACCCCAAAAGAGGACACCTGTATGGCCATCGACACAGCGGACATCTTTGGCAGCGATCAAGTCGGCATTCATCTTGCAACAATAGGTGACGTGGTCTTACACCCAGCAGAATTACCCATCCATGTACTCGAAAAAATTCAGCAATGCCTTGAACTTGAAATGCAACCAATCTCAATCGGGGGTTCCAACCTCATCGGCGCTCTTGTCGCTGGAAACAGCCGTGGTATGGCGGTGGCAGATATTGCTACAGAGAGCGATATTGATGCTCTTACCGCCTTTGGAGACGTCGTCGTGATGGAAGGTGGTGTCAACACTGCCGGCAACCTTCTACTCGTCAATGAAAATGGAGTGATTGCATCACCTAGCATTCCAACCGATGGCTTAGAAATCATGGCTGAAGTGATGGGAGTCCAGGTCGCTGCAACCACCATTGCTGGACAAGATGTAGTGGGTAGCCTTGGTGTGACAAACGACCAAGGCGTTCTTCTTCATCCAGACGTCACGCCTGAAGAAGTTCTCCTCATCGAAGAAGTGCTTGGCGTTCCTCCTATGGTAGGAACCGTGGCTTTTGGCTCACCTTACGTTGGTGCGGGTTCTTGTGCATCGAACAATGGCGTCATTGCAGGTACAGAGACCACTGGACCTGAACTGAACCGTATGGAAGACGCCCTTGGCCTCATTTGAGCCACTTGATTCGACTGAAATGTTCAAAGGCCTATCTTGACGGTCCTGATTTATGGCAGAGATGCTCTATCAAGGTAAAGTGAAGCAAGTATGGTCGACCGATGATCCGGATATCCTTGAATTTCGATTCACCAATCAAATTTCAGTGTTCGATCAAATCATACCCTCCTTGATTCCACGGAAAGGAGAATCGCTCAACAGAACAACTGCACATTGGTTCAAACTCATTGAGGAAGAAGGGATTTGCGGCACTCACCTTGTTGAAGTCAACGCAGCAGACCGGTGTCTTGTTCGTAAAGTCGAAGTCATCAAGGAACCAGGCATGATTCCTCGTGATATGGAATGGGTTTTCGTACCTCTCGAAATCATTTGTCGACACTACCTTTCTGGTTCTGCATGGAGAAGGTTCCAACGAGGCGAACTTACACCCGAACAACTCGGTGTAGCCCCAGACTGTGAATACGGAGCAAAGCTAGAGAAGCCCTTCCTTGAAGTCACGACGAAATTCGAAGCCTATGATCGAAACATCACCAACGAAGAGGCCCTGGAAATTTCGAACATCACTGAAGACGAACTCAACGCCATTTTTGACGCTGTTCTTCGTGTCGATGAACTCATTGAGAGGGAAGCTGCAAAGAACGGTCTAATTCACGTCGATGGAAAGAAGGAATTTGCTCTTGGACCAAATCGGAAGATTGTCCTCGTCGATACCTTTGGTACTTTGGACGAAGATCGGTGGTGGGACGCAGAAGCCTATGCTAATGGGGAATGCATTGAACTATCAAAGGAATCAGTCAGAACTCATTACATCGAAACTGGCCATCAAGCAAACCTGAAGGCGGCTCGTGACAGTGGAGCTGAAGATCCTGCAATCCCAGCTCTTCCACAAGATGTGATTGATTCAACCGCCGCTTTGTACGCATCGATGTACGAGCGCTTGACATCAATGACATTCTGATTAGGAATGTGACCGTAGAAAAACACCAACTTCTCGGCGCTCTGCAGCCCTAAGGACTGCAAGTAGATTTTTACTGGCGTCTCGCATTCCACCATCAATCGGCTCATCCGCAGTCACGCTCCATCCGCGCCCTGCAAGGCCTCGGCGCAATTCTGCGACTTCGGTTGCTGTCAAGTATCCGCGTAAATCGAGTCCTGCCCTTCCTTGATTGTAGCGGTGGTGGCCAATGTGCTTGTCTGAAAGGCCTGTGTTCAACTTGCTAAGCAGGTCCTGAATCTCTTCCATTCCCATGCGTTCCGTCATGGCACGGGATTGATTGTTGGGGCGCATGTGGTTGATCATGTAAGTGATGGGTGATCCGTCGCCGTGGGGGAACCTTCCAACCCGTTCTCTTGCTTTACCATCGCCCAAAGGGACGGTTCGCCCTTCACTGGTGAGTGCGATGGTTGATGTGAACAACAATGTTGGATCATCCCAAGGGATGCCCCCACGCTGTTCAGGTTCCTCGATTCCCTGTTCTGATAATCGGCTTCTGAGCGCAGGGTTATCGTTCACTGCTTCCGCCCAAAGTCCGTTCTCCCCTGAGGCACATGCTTCGAGAGCGGGCACCAAGGTTCTCACGAGGTCACCATCGCACGCATCGAGGGTGATGAACGGGCTAGTGGAGCCATCTAAAACATCGAGGTCCATGCTCACGGCTTCCGCCAACCCATCATAAGGGCTTGCGTTCATGGTTCTCAATCATTTTCAAAGAACTTGCGCATACGGTCGCTTCGACCTTCGGCAGTCGGCCTATCGGTCGTCATTTCGTCTCGAAGGGATGCTAATCGACCGGAGGGTGTTTGGTCGGCTTCGTCTGGTAGATCGATGATTTCGATTGCTGCGGTGTGAGCTTGTGTCATTTCCTTCGTCAATTCTTCTGCAGGTTCATCCAATTCAAATGAAAACTCATCAATCTCATCATCTTCCTCTGCCTTTGGTTCTTCTACTGGCTTTGGCTCTTCTAAGGGTTCAGCCTTCTTCTTTGGCGCTTCCTTGGGTGCGCTTCGAGGCTGCATCACGCCTGCCAAATAAGCTACAATAATGAGCAGGAACGCCACGCTAAGCCCTACAACGAGATCACTGCTTTCCACGATGGGGATTGAATCAGGGGTGTAAAAGGTGGTCGCTTCATCATCCAATATGTCGTCATCTAAATCGTATGGTGAGTCGCAGCGAACGGTTGCAACCAGTTGGTCATCCTTTGCTAATTGGTTGGGAGCTGGGATGGTCACCACAGGTGGAGTAGAACCTTGTGCCACGTCGATCACACGTACCAGTTTCCCTTTCCAATCTCCGTCCAAACTTGAGACGCTCACATGACAGTTCACCCCGTCAAGAGCGTTCCAATCTCCAGTGCGTTGGATTTTGATTTTCAATTCACCGTCTGCAGTGAAGTCAAAAATTCCCACGTTCCATCCCGAATACCTCGCCACAGCACTTACGGAATCCTCAACCAAAACCCGGCCATAAGTATCGACCACTTTGACGGTGATGGTCTGGCTCCCTGGGGAAGGCATCCAGCCCGTCACATTCAGTTCGAAAGTTGAATTCCCCCCGGTTGCGACCACAATTGAATCTTCTTGGAGCGGTATGGTCTCGCCTTGGTTCGAAATGAGCATAATGGTGGCACGTAGCTCTTCCTCATCGGAGGCCATCACAGAACATTGGCCCACACTTCCATCGAGGTTCACCCGACCAATGGCAGCAAATGCCAGTTCATCCAAGTCACATTCGAAATCAACACTGGGCAATTCATACCCTCGCAGGTACACTGACATTCGTTCGCTAGCATCCAACGTGGATTCCAAAATGAGCTCGTTTGCTACCGGTCCTACGGTGACTTCAATGGATTGTGTTTGGAACACCACCTCGTCAGAGCTGGTGAGTTGCCCATCAACGGGTTGTCCAAGTTCGATGTTGATGATTGAATCAGAGCGGGCTGAATGGACCGGAGTGCTGTGGAAGGTGTGCGTTCCGGCCTCAATTTCAATGTCGAGTGTTAGCAGTCCCAAGGTCGGGTGTTGAAGTTCAATAGTCACCATGAACCGCTGTTCATTCCAGTTCTCATCTGGGGTTAACATGTAGGGTATGCCGAGGATTTCTCCGGGTGCAACAACGACTTGGGTCGATCCATTGAGCACCCAACCCGTTGGTAATCCGGAAAGGTTCAGCTGCATAACTGCAACATCGTTACCATTGTTTTCAATCCATGCGGTTGGCATTCCGCCTGCCTCGTTAACCTTCCATGTCCCGCGGTGGTCGAGGCTAATGTTTGCCTCTTCTCCGACCCGTACGGGTATTTCTTGGACGATGAGACCCGCACCGTTCCCGTCAGATATTCGTATCCGAAGCACACCCACTTCGCCTGCCAAAGCATCCTCTGGTGGCGTTACGAACACCGTTACAGTGGTGCTTTCCTTTGGGTTGACTACTTGCCCATTATCTGGGACTTGAACTGGCCAACCTGCGCCCGCCTTGGCAAACCATGGTGCCTCGGGGTGATTGCCCAGTTGCTCGACATGAAGGGTCAAATTTTCTCCACCTGGTGCAATTGTCAACGATGTGTCAGAGAGGTTGAACCTCCATCCAGAGGCGTGGCCTACGGTGAAAGCTACGGTTGTGTTGGTGACGAGAGTGGGGCCGGAATAGAGGTCGAGCACCAAAGTCGCTTCAGTGGTGTACCATGTGTCATTTGGCACCACAAACACGACACTCATTGGTGCTGTTTCATTCACTTGAAGCACCCCAGATACCACATCAGAACTCAACCATTGGGTTGTGTCGTTTCCTGCATGGACTACCTCAAATCTCGGATTGATGGTGAGCGTGTCAGGAGTGTTCCCAAGGTTGGTCACATTGAAATTGACGGTGACTTCTTGGTTGGGCACGATTGGATCAGCCGTCGTGACTAATTCTTCAATCAGCCATTGGTAGTCAGGCTCTGCCTGAACATCTATGGTCGCAAGCGCAGCAACATTACCTTCACCTTGCGAAGTCCAAGTGAATTCGAGTTCAAACGGGACCAATGCAGGCACTTCTTCTGAGAGCACTACGTCAACCGTTGCAATTGTTGTTGCCAAAGCGCCTAAAGTGCGCTCAGGATTATACACCGTAAAGGAAACCTCAGGGGTTACACTCATTGCTTCACTAGCAACGGCCCGTGCGCTGAGAATGAAGGTGTCTTCTCCGTTGCCTGGGTTTTCTAATCTTAGGATGATGGGTTCGACTTCATTGACGGTAAGAGAAATTGCTTCACCGGGAGTTGTTGGAAGAGGATCAAGGATGGTCGCCTCGGAGCGGAAGACCTGCAAGACATGCAATGAAATGTTCAATTGGTGGAATGGCTCGGTTGACTCCGCTGCTTCGAACACATGGCGTTGAGGCACAGCATTGACTGGGAGGGTCAGCGAAAGAGTACCCGTTGCTGGGGAGTTTGCGGCTCCGCTTGCTTCGAGGTAAGTCCCATTGACGTCGAAATCTCCGCTCGCCATCCAAACCCAACCGGTGTGGACCATTTGAGCACCGGCCATGTTCCACTGAAGCGTGCCATCATTCGGTAGCGTGGTATCGAGGTCCCATGTGATTGTGGTGTTAGGCAGGGTTCGCACATGTGCAGGATTGGACTGGAATTTACTCGCATAGAACATCACCTCTAGGTCTTGACAGAGGGTGGTTTCACCGCTTCCAATGCACATTGTTAACATGCTTTCCGTGGATGTACCGAGCTGTACCCCTGAGGGCACTGCCAATTTTGCGAACAACTCAATGTCTTGGTTTGGTCCGAGCGTGAGGCTGAACACTTCAGTTCCATCGCTGGTATGGAGGGATGGTGTACCGCCCCATGAGGGAGCGGTCCAATCAATGGAGGTCGTGCTCTCTTGAGCATTGCCGAGGTTCTCAACCACCAACCACGCACTTGCATCGTGGTTCGGTCTTCCATACCCTGTTGTGTCGCTCAAGCCAGATGGCCCAACTACCGACAGACCCCGAGTCCGAAGAACCTCAAGCGGTAGGCGTAAGGTTGAGGAAACGGCTGAATCATCATCCAACACCAAATTTAGGTCTACATAGGAATTTTCATCACCTAAGGCAGTGGATGGTATGGCGACATCAAAGGTAAGCGCTACAGGTGCATTAGGTTCCAAGTTTTGACTCAGTGAGGTCCCTGATGTTGCGGAAAAACTCCACCCACTGGGGAGTGCATCATCGTCAATCGAAAGGGTCCATTCTGCCGATCGTGAGCCGATTGCAGTCAGGTGAATCGTGATTGTATCGGATGCACCGGGCGAAATACGAATCGCTTCCGTAGGAGGGTCAATCCTGGCCACATACGGGTCAAGGATTGTCAGGATGGTCGACGCGTTGTTGTTGTCCTTGCGTGCTTCTGTCAGGTTGTTGTTCACATCCAATACAAGGCTAAATTCATGCGCTCCCAATTCCGCTGTGAATATGCTGCTGAATGTAAGCGGTCCCCCCTCTCCCGAAGGTGATACAGGTTCCACGTCTGCGAACCTTTCACGTGCGATTTCATCGCCATTCATCCTCAAAACAACATCGACGTTTTCCTGGTTGTCCAGAGTTCCTATGTTTGAAAATTGGCCGGTGACGGTAACTTGGTCTCCCGGATCTGGGTTGGCAGGGTTGAAGCTGATTCCACGACCATCCGCAAGAGGTGCAAGGTCTGTAACCAACTGCGATACAAGCGTATCTCCAACCAACAAATCAATGGTCCCATCGCCGTCCATATCGGCCGCTGCAGGACTTGCCCACACTCTGTGGGGCATGGCAAGCGGAGAAGACCAAGCATTGTTGATGTCTGCAGATGCTCCAGTGTTTCCGTCAAACGCCCACAGGCGCATACCGAACGGGACGACCAATTCAGGTGCGCCATTTCCGTCTATATCGAGCCATATTGGTGAAGCAACTGCGATTTCATCGTTGTCGTTTCCGTTACCACGTTGTAAGTCCCGTGACCAGTCTTTTGATGGTGTTTCGTCGCTGATGTCATGGCACCCAGCCATCCCTTTTCTGTTGAATGAAAATTGTGATTCCGAATACCATGTCACCCAGCACAATCTGTCGTGCAAACCATCACCGGTGGTATCAACCACCAATGGTTCGGCATCAGCGTAACCATTTGGAGCTCGGAAATTGAAAATTTCATTGGTAGAGGTCATCTCCATTCCAATAAACCGAGCGCCCAATCCTGATGTTCGTCCGTTGGCATCGGTTGGTACGGTGAGGATCATCTCTGGAGCGTCGTCATTGTCAAGTTGTGCGATGACGGGGCCTGGAAGTCGCAATCGAGGTGCGTCGGAGTCTGAATCGGTGCCCGCTACAGCGACTCGCTCCCAATCCAACGAGCCAGATGCACCATCAATCCGCCAAATCCACATCGAACCACCATTAGCATCAATCGTTGTCAACACAATGGCTGTAGTGCTGCTGTCAAGGGCGGCCCAAGCGGGTGAGGACGGGTGAGTGCCACGATCCAAAGAAACCGTCCAGTCCGCCTCGCTAGGGGCGGTATTTGTCAACGGGAGTGCAAGGACAGTCGGGTCATTAGAGGTTTCATCGACCACGGCTAGGACAAGTTCGGGGGAGCCGTCCAGAGCGAGGTCAGCGACCAATGGTTGAGTCACCGCTAGGTGATTGCTTTGAGATGTAGGGGTGTGTGGGCTGGTGATGCCGATGCGGTAATCGATATCGGTGTAGCTCCACAGTTGTTCATTCTCGTGTCCAGTTTTTTCCCAACCGGACTCGCTGCAGCTTAATTCAGGAGACCAGACTTCGATGTTGAGTGCGTTTTGTGTATCATAGACGAGCACAATTTCTTGATACCCATCTTGGTTCACGTCCACTACAGCAGGTGTGGAGCGAACATCGCGTGTTTCCCCGATGTTCACTTGCCACGCAATCTTGGCATCATCGCCTGCGATGAGTGAAAGGAAGGTATCGGTTGAGTCGCTGTGGACGATGACGCCAAACAAGTCTTCGTCTGCACACCGTTCAAGCGCTGCTGGTGGGGCCGTGATGCTTGCTGAGAAATCAGCGATGATTGAACCGTAAGCATCGCTGCCTTGTTGATCATCGAGAACAACCCAATTTATCCCAGGTTCCGTGATGGTGCCCAAGTGTGTGGCTTCACTCACGGGACCGGTCCCGGGTCCGCCATCTGGGCTGTGGGGTGGCATGCTTCCATTATGAGTGGGGGTTCGTCCGAACTGACCCCATGGTTGCTCGTAACCGTCCCAAGGTTCTGCCGAGCCTGTGTGTAAAGGTGCATCAAAATCATCAAGTTGAGCGGGCGATGATGTGTGCATCATAATCGGCGAGAGGGATGCCAAAATAAACATCAAAACCGGCAACAAGGCGGAGGCGAAATTCCCCCCGCCGTCACGCGTTTTCCCGGTCATGGTAACCAAGCAGGTTCGGGGGGTTGTTATGGCTTATGGCGGTGAAGCGCTGAAAACGNTGATTCATNGACTNCANTTACANGCTCNANANNNGNNAATATNGCNTCATTATCNGGNTTGCTATCCCTCGGTTTTAGGCGAGTGGATTAAATAGAGGTCGTCGGTGGCGAAACTGACTACGGTCGACTTCTCTCCAGAGGCGAGTGCCGGTGAAGGACGGAATGGGTTTCCCACTCCTCTTCATACTTCGTTTCTGAGCGGTTGGCTGAAGAGGTGAAAAAATGTACAAAATCGTATCAAGGGAAGACACCATCCGCATTCCTGCTGAATACATGCGCAAGGGCGCTTCCCTCAACGATCACATTGACCGATTGTCCATGACTGCCTTTGAGGGCCGTTTCGATGAAGATAACCGCTTCATTCTCCTGACCACAAACCACGAGCCACTCGGCCGTGGACGAATCATCCACGGTGATGGTGCAATTTACCAAAAAGTTCGCTTTGACGCAGTTTTGTTCTGTATGGAAGATTACGAAGTGGTCGAAGGGGCTGTGTCCGAAGTGAACGAATTCGGAGCATTCGTCCGAATCGGTCCGATGGAGGCCCTTCTCCACAAGTCTCAGATTATGGAAGACATGGTAGATGCCAACGTCGGCATGGGCTGGATTGAAGGACGACAGACCGGCCGGCGAATCGGTGTCGGTAACTCAGTGCGTGCTCGAATCGTTTCTCTNTCCCCGGACACCTCCGATCCTCGACGCTCGAAGATTGGACTGACCAGCAAACAACCAGGACTCGGATGCCACGAGTGGCTCGACGAGGATAACGATTGAGGTGAACATACATGGTCAAGATTCCATTTGCATGCGCAGAATGCCATCTCATTCTCGAGGACGGCGTCGATCAATGCCCACGCCATCCATCCGCTCAAGTCTCAACCGATCACCAAGGATATGTGATCATCATGAACCCAACACGCTCGGAGATTGCTAAGCGTCTTGAGGTTGAACAACCAGGAAAATACGCTCTCAAAGTAAGCAACCGATAAGGAGATGAACAACATGGAAATTGTAAACAGAATCGAAAACAAACTTCTCAACAGAGTGGAAATCAGTTTCCGCTGGCAGCACATTGGCAAAGCCACTCCATCCCGAAAGGAAGTCATGGATCTCGTGCGTACACTTGAGCCAGGATCCAATCCTGACTGCATTGTGGTCAANGATTGCAACACCCGTTTTGGACAACCACTCACAACAGGTATGGCCTACATCTATGGTGACCAAGAATCGATGACAGTTGAGCCTGAATACATTCACAAGCGCCACGAGCAGTTTTGGACTGCTAAGGCCCCAGAGGCAGAAGATTCCTCCGAAGGAGGTGACGAGTGATGGGCGACGGTCCTAAAGCTGGTGCAAAGTGGTCAAAGTATTCCGTTGGTGAAGACGGTACCTTGACTCGCAATGCTGAATTCTGCCCAAAGTGTGGACCTGGCGTTTTCTTGGCGGTTCACAAAGATCGTAAATCATGTGGTCGCTGTGGTTACACTGAAACGATTGAGTGATTGAGCACCATTGATGCTTCACCAATTTGACCAAGGTCAAAGGTTTGATTCGATCCATTCTCCGTTGTTCAACAACAGGAAAATTCGTCCGTTATGCTCGAGGATGTGAACTGGAATTTCGCTCATAGTTTTTCGTTCAATGCCTTTGTTTGACAAATACAGTTCTTCTCTCCAACCGGCAATCCGCCATGCAGATTCATTTTCATTCCAAAAAGCATGTTGCACGGGTCCTGCTAATTGACCTTCGGCGCGAACTTCGCCTGCCGTCAACCAGACCACACTCCCGTTGCCATAGACTAAGAGTTCATGTTGGTTTTTCGAATAGACTTCCTGAAGAACGCCATCATACACGAACACATCGGTCGATATAAGGTCGCCATTTTGCAAATCGTATGTGTTTCTTCCTCCGCCGCGCGACCACACCTTGAGTGAATTATGGTTGAGCGTTGCAGCAACAATATCATTGGCCCGTGGCAATTTTTTCAACTCGGGCCATGTTGGCAATTCAATTCTCCAATGCTCCCCAGCATCGTTTCCCATGGCGTAGATTCCTTTCTTGTAGAGCACAAATGCAAAGCCTTTCGCGTGACCACAAAGGGCGAGGGGTTCTGCATCCAAAACATGTGACCAAAGAGCCCCTTTTGGGTGTTGGGCAGCCTCAATGGTCGTACGAGTGCGTAGCACCCCCCTGTCAGGTCCTTCAACCAGGGGGAGATTGAAATCTAGAGCTGCCATACGTGCCATCAATAGTTCGTGGTCGATCCATGTTCCCACAAACACACCGTCTGCGATGCATGTTTGGCGAACCCCCATGGGAAAGGGGTTCGCAACTTCTCCTATCGGTGCTAAATGCTCATCAAGGCGAAGAAATTCTCCATCGATTCCCACTGCCATGTAACCTTGCGGGTGTTGAACGATCGTGAGTGCATGGAACGGGACACTCGGTGGTAAGGTGCCCGTCATGGATGGTGGTTGGTGGGGTGGTTTGTCAATCCTCCCACTCAACAAAATGAAAAGCCATCACCGCTTCAGAACACTATGGTAGGCACCTCCGTCGTCTTGATTGTTGTGAGTGGGGGTGACATCGCATCTACAAACCAAGCTGAAGTTGTTCGGCAACTTGCCAACTGGAAAGCGCTCGATGATGTTGAAGGGCAGCCTGCTCATGCATGCAATGATGTGCGAATGTGGACGTTCCCGGATGGAGTGCTCTGGGAGGACAACCTCGACCAGCGTTGGCAAAAAGCCACAGGTGAACAAGTGACTGAGGTTATTTTTCCATCGCGTCATGTGGCTCAAAGTGGACGAGCCTGCTTGACCCTTCACCCAATTGGTGTTATGCAATTAGATCCCGAATCAGAGCCACCATTTGGCGGTAAAGCAGGTGATGCACCACCCCCCTCCACCCGTCTTGGCTCGTGGTGGCGGGAGTTATTGTCCCGCTCAAATGATGCAGATCTTGGTGAACCGTTTGACATCTCTCTTGAAGTCACCCACCATGGCCCATGGCTCAGCGTTCCTTCTTTGTTCATAGAAGTCGGATCCACGAGTGATACTTGGGGTCACCTTGGCGCTGCATCCCTTCTTGGCAAGCTCATTCACGAAGGACTTGGTTTAGATGGCGGCGAAGGTTTTGGCTCGTGGGATGCCGTAAAAAATGCTGGTGAACCAGTCCTCATTACGCTTGGAGGGGGCCATTACGCTCCACGTGGTAACCTCACCGCTTCTGAAGAAGGTGTTTGGCTTGGCCACATGCTGGCCACTTACGCCCTTCCTTTTGACGGGCAACCGGAAGAGGGTGAGGATGCCCCAGGGTTTTGGAAGCAATCAATCGATGCCGCCTACGCCGCAACTCGTATCGCTTTTCCAAACGGCAACATTGTGTTTTCAATGGACAAAAAGGCGTTCAAAGGGTGGCAACGCCAAGCCATTCGCCACCACCTCGAGCAATTAGGAGCTCCATTGCTCAAACGCAATGGTGTGCTTGATTTGGTTCAATCATCTTGACGCTTCAATCATCAAAGCAAAAACCCTCAAGAGTCTCCTGTGCTGACAGACCACTGGGTGAAGGCATGGTCGGACTTTTTTCGAAGACTGTCGTCGCCGCCACCGTCCGGATGCCAAAATGGTTCGTGGGGTGGGTTTCAAGGCGGTATGTGGCAGGGCCAGCCCTTGAGGATGCGGTCAAGGTGATGAAGCGCCTGAGCGAAGAGGGTGCCTGCTTCACCGTCGACGTGCTTGGAGAAGAAATAACCAACCTTGATCAAGCACACTTTTTCTTTGAAGAATATGTTCGAGTTCTCGACGCCATTCGAACCCACAACCTCGACGCCAACCTCTCGATAAAGCCAACAGCTTTTGGATTGCTCATCGACCGGAAAAAGGGCATGGAGAACATCGAGAAGTTGGTCAAATTGGCGCATGACCAATCCATGTTTGTTCGCCTAGATATGGAAGATCATCGCGTGACAAGCGATACCATTCAAGTCGTGCTCGACTTACATAAGAAGGGATTGACCAACGTTGGTACGGTGCTGCAAGGACGACTGTTTCGGACCTTGGATGACATCAATGCTCTAGAAGTCGAACTTGGTCCAGCCGCAGATTATCGAATTTGTAAAGGAATATACCTTGAGCCAGAAGACATCGCATACACTGGGTATCAGGACATCGTCGACTCAACCAATGCATGCATTGACAGAATGCTTCTTGCTGGTTCCTATTGTTCAATTGCCAGCCACGATCTGCCGGTCGTTGATTATGCGTTAGAGGCACTCACCTCTCATGGCATGGGCCCAGGTCTTCCTGATCCACGTCCAAACGCTGGGCCGCAAAGGGATGCGAAAGGGCCGGGTTATGAATTCCAAATGTTGCTCGGCGTTCGGGGCCCATTGCGTCGTAAATTGGCTAAGGATGGTCATCGGACACGCGTGTACATCCCTTACGGAGAGAAATGGTACGAATACAGCATTCGTCGCTTAAAGGAAAATCCAACGGTTGGAGCCCAAGTTGCAAAGGCATTTTTGATGCCGTGGACCAATCGACCGTGATCACCTTCGAGGTTGTTTCTTTCGCTTGTTGTTTGGCTGGACGCGTTTCTTGGTGATTTCTTTTGGCAGGATTGGATTTGGGTTGAATCCCAAGCGTCCTTCCTTCCATGCTTGACGCCGCTCCCTCGGTGTGCGGGGTTCGAAATGCTCGGGGTTTGGAGGTTCATGGAGGTACATTCGTTTGATGTCCGGGGCGTCAACTGTGCCTCGCATCGTTCGTCCACGGCCGGTATGGATGGCTCGTATCCTCCAAGTCTGCCCATCCAATTCAATTAATTTACTCGCAGTGTACTTTGTTTCCTCTGGGACAATAAGCACATCGGCCTCAGAATCTTCCCCACGTGTCATGGTGATTTTGACCCGAACCATGTCGCAACGCAATGCTGATGCTCTTGCGATGAGGGTGGCTTCAGCACGCTTAGCTTTCTTACCGTTTTTCAATTCAATTTGGTTGATCTTCCACAACTTTTCACCATCTTTGAACACATCTTCAAGTTCAATCATCTCATCTGCGTCGATCTCCAAACGTGAGGTACTTGATGACGGTCCTTCGGTAAGAATGAATGGGATCTCTACGACAGGAGGCGGTCGTAAGTGGACGGTGTGGACCTTTGAACAATCGATGCACTTCAGAAGGTAATCCATTCCTTTGCCCTTCTCTTTTTCCTTGAGAATTTCGTGGCCTGTGAGTTCATCACAAATAGGGCAATGAACGGCATTTTCCAAGAAGACTTCTTCCTCTTCATAGAAATCTTCCATTTCTTCAGCCTCGTCCATGCTCTTCCCCAAAGTAAGCGCGGAATCACTCTCGTTTGAAGTCACCGGCCACGACTTAGGTTCATGCGAGGCTTCAAGGGGAAGTCATTGGAGGGGTTAACATGGTCACAACGGACGAGCCCTCTGCCTTGGCCAACAAGGAGGAGGTTCTTGCTCAACTGCTGACGGCAGACCCGCAACGCAGTCGCGATGAGCCCGAAATTGCGGCTAACATTAGCACACAATTACAACACATGGGACTCTCAACATGGTCCATTTCCGCACATCGTCGTCTGAGGGATGCACTTGGTCGCATCAAACCAAACCGTGTCATCGAAGTTGGAGGTGGAATTGGCCATCGCTCGGCTTGGATTTATGATTTATTTAATGTGGATGGATACACTCCAGAGCGCTATGACATTATCGAAAATGGTGCTAAATTTGCGGTGATCCTTCATCGTTTGATGACCCGCCATAAAGCAGAAAGTTACACCAAAATTGTTGTTGGTGTTCTTGATGCTCTCGTCGGCGAAACACTTGCTTGGAAAGCTGCGTCATCCACCGGTTTGGAAGTAGGCGATTCACCCATTCAACCAGAAGCAGATGCCATCATTGTCGATGGAATTTCTGCAGTCAGGGCGAAGAATGTCGAACTCATGCTGCCTTTCTTAGCCCCGGGCGGTGTGTTGTTCACAATGGAACCAGACATGCCTGTCGGTGATGTTGATCCTGATGATGAGCTTGGAATGGCGCTTGTTGAAGGGTTTAATGCTTGGATTGAATTGATTCAATCCTCCAATGAAACTCATCACATAGGATTCATGCCGCTCTTTGGCGGGACCCTCGTTGCTATGATTCCTCGGTAGTGGATTCAGGGTTTGGATTCGCAGCCTCAATGAGGGCTTTAATTTGGAGCAAGCCGTAGCCGTAATTATCGTCGTGTCCCTCTTGGTTGGCTTTTGGAAGGGATGATTGCTGAATCCATTGCTTCACCTGGTTGATGCTCGAAATATCACCTTGAGAGCCGTTTGCTGCGAGTTCTGGGTTGTTTTGAAGCAGCAGTGCAATCGCACCGGTCACGTAGACTGTTGCAGCACTGGTTCCATCACTGAGCGACCATGTTCCCTCCTTGTTGATGACCGCCACAGATTCAGCTGGTGCAACAAGTTCAGGTTTTTTGTGAGGATCAGAACGTGGAGTGATGATGGGCAATGGCCACAACCGACCGTTATTATCCCCGACTGACGAGCCTTCCCAATGGGTTCCCGATTGGGTCACACCGCCAACGCAAATGACCGCCGTTTCGCTGCATGGGGTCGCTACGTCACCATCGTCGCCTTCACCTCCATCATTGCCTGCAGCCGCAACGACATAGATTCCTGATTCAACCGCGTCTTCTGCTGCCTGAGCGGAGGAACGTTCCGAACCAAAATTGAACGGAAGAAGGCCTGGAGCCCCGCCTAGTGAGAGCGAGATAATGTGTGCGCCGTTTTCAGCACACCAGTCGATAGCTTCAGCGACAACCGCATCATCGCCTGATCCATTTGCTGCAAGCGCTTTGGCGACAAGGAGAGTGACATCTGGGGCGATGCCTTTCATCCAACCGTCGGCAACAAGGATACCAGCCATGCTTGTGCCATGTCCGTGATCATCGTACGGGAGGTTTGCATTACCAACAAAATCCTTCCATTTTGAGACACGAAGGTTGTCGAGGTCTTGGTGGTCTTTGTTCAATCCGGAGTCGACAATGCAAACTGTAACACCAGCACCTGTCAAACTCACCTTGTTTGCTTGAATCAAATCGTCATAAATTTCCTGTGATTCAAGTGCGGCGGCTCCGGGCCGGTATCCGGTGAACTCACCGCCATCAAAAATGACAAAACCAACGTAGGCAAGACTTGCAATCATGATGAGTGAAAGGCTGAAACTGACAATCTTTTTCGCAATTGCAATATCCCCTTCCAGGGCTGATGGGTATTGTGCTGGGCCAGTGGTTTCACCCATGCTGTGTTGGGTGTTGATTTGTTCAGAGATTGGAGGTAAAGGTGGCAATGGGGGGAGGGATGGTGTCTCTTCAATTGATGCGTTTGCATCGTCCCATTCGAATTGCTTGGACATGATAATCAACTGAACGCCTGGACTGCTTCCTCGAAGGTATCGGCAAACAGTTTGACCTCCTCTTCGGTGTTGTAAAAATATGCTGACGCCCTGAGCGACCCATTTTCATGACCCCGGTTGTTGAACCATGAATGGACACAATGCTGTCCACTCCGAACCATGACGCCTGCTGCTTCATCCAACAAAAGGGCGATGTCATGAGCAGGTAAATCGTTCATGAGGATCGAGCAAATCCCTCCTCGCTGGCTTGCATCTTCGGGCCCAATGATATCCACTTCGCTTAAACCGCTCACGGTTTTACTCATGATTCGATTAAGTTTGATTTCGTGTTCCTTGACTTTGTCCATGTCGAGGTTGGAAAGATAATCGATGGCAGCACCTGTTGCTATCATCCCCGAAAAGTGACCCAAACCACCTTCAAATCGAGCGGGCGGTGCCGCCCATTCGAGACCATCATAGTGGGATGTTTGGACAGTTTGTCCACCCCCTTGGATGGTGCGTAATTCGTCAAGGAGTTCGTAACGGCCCCACAAACCACCCATGCCGGAGGGTCCGCACATTTTGTGAATGGAGAACGCAAGGAAGTCGATGTCTAAATCTTGAACATCCACATTCATGTGCGGTGTTGATTGAGCGCCATCCACGCAAATTAATGCCCCATGGTCGTGGGTGATTTTGGCAATCTCCTTGACGGGGATGGAGATTCCATCGAGGTTCCCAACATGGCTGACTGAAACCATTTTCAATTTATCTCCAGCACTTGCACACGCTGCTTCAAAAGCCTCAATGTCGAAGGTGTTGTCTGGGTGTGACGCAACAACTCTGTGGTCAATTCCTTGCTCTCGTTCAAGTTGAAGCCATGGCACAAGGTTGGAGTTATGTTCTCGATCGGTCGTGAGGACAACATCGCCTTTGTTCCACTGCATACCGTGGGCGACTTGATTCAAGGATTGTGTTGCGTTTCGGGTGAACACCATTTCCTTGTTGCTTTCAGCATTCAAGAACTTGGCAAGTTTAGCCCTTGATGCGGATGTCGCTTGGGATACTTTTGTTCCATAGCGGTGGACGGAGCGGCCACCGCACCCGGGACCATTTGTGTAGTAGTCATGGATTGCGTCAACGACGGAATCAGGCTTGAGCGTGACACAAGCATTGTCGAGATACGCCGGTGCATTTTCATCACGAAGGGTCGGAAAATCTTGTCTCAGTTCGTTAAAATTCATCACCACGCCTCCACGTCAGAAAGGAAATCCATGACGGGAGCATTAATCCCACATGATGGACAGTCGTACCGAGTCGGTGCTGCGGTTTTACAACTTGAGCACTTGCTTCCAATGGTGCATGTTTTCGAACACCCCTCAGTCGGGCATGGCAATTGAATTTCTCCAGTTTTGTTTCGAGTGATTGCAACTGGGGCCTCACATTCGGGGCAAGTGGAATCGCTGCTTACAATGGATTCTTGAGATGAATTCGAGAGTTCTTGGTTGGCCAACATTGCAGCCCGTACTTGAACGACGGTGTCCTGTCCTAGCATTCGTTGAGGGTACCAAATGACAAGCATGAAAATTGGAATTGATACCAAGCCAGCCATCAGGTGGAGGACGAGCGTGAAGGTTCCCACATCCAAACGGTCGGCCACGAAGTGTGTCCCTGCCCAAGCAGAGAACATCGTGCTGCCAGTCCATGAAACCAGCATGAATCCCCAACCCATCAACGAATGTTCGGCCATCTCCAATTCCATCAATCGGACATCTTCATGCAGGTGGTATTCCTCGATGTGAAGGTCCCTTGTTTCAAGCACTGCCTTCCAGAAAAAATAGATGAAAAAGAAGACCATCAGGACAATCAAAGTCCCCATCATGGTGTCAGAGAGCACCAAGTTCTGAGGGAAATTAGGATTGGCCTGATGGTAGAGAATTTGAGCAACGACGAAGCAATTCCAAAAAATAAGCAACCATATTGCATTCGTCCTCATGATCGGAAACATGCTCCAAATTTGGACGGCAAACCATACCCATAGAGTCATTGAGATTAACATCTGGAGGAAGACAACGCCAGATAACGACTGAATGCCTTCTGTCCCAATCTGCATTGGGTCGCCACCGCTCATGACTTCCGTAGAAAGCGAACCCAGGAGGAAAGCTACGGCACCAACGGCCATCGTCACCCAATGCTTTCGTTCCCATTCATGAAGCGCTAAACGGGTCGTAAACATCAGTTGGGTTTGCAGCACATCGATGGTTTTCCCAAATCGATGAATGCTTGCAAATGAGAAGTAAGGGTCAAAATCCCTCAGGCGAAATGGCATTTCACCATGATCACCGTCGGCAATCACTTCACCGGCGACTGCCTCGCTCATGCACTGGCTAAGAGGTCACCCTATGAGTTCTTTCGCTTCGTCCTCCTCCCTTATTCATAGGTATTTTTCCGTGAGCATTAAACGCAGAAGGCAAGTGGGCGGGTTACAAGCCGAGATCGCATAGCCTGGTAGTGCGCGCGACTGGAAATCGCGTGGGCCCGTCCCTCGGGAGTTCAAATCTCTCTCTCGGCGCCATTTACCCAGTCTTCATTGTACCCATTTCAGGGATGCTTTCAATTTGGTATGCCATCAAGCCTGTTGGTAAAATTTCGACTGCAGTCCTCAGTATGCCGGGTTAAGAATTTAAACAGCCAAGGCCTCGATTGGTCATGGGTTTCAGTTCAAAGTGTTACGATTTATCTGAAAGTTCTAGGTTTCAAAATGCGATTCTCGCTCTGATTGTTCTGAATGCTGTCACCATCGGCATGGAGACTTTTTCATTCTCTAAATCCACGACGACGATTTTGGAAGCACTTGATTCGGTCATCTTGTGGGTGTTCATCATTGAACTGATCATTCGATTAATCGGAGGTGGACTTGGCTTTTTCAAAGATTCATGGAACAATTTTGACTTCGTTATTATTCTCTGTTCCATTTCCCCCGCAACTGGCCCGTTGAGCGTTCTTCGTGTGTTCCGTGTCTTCAGAGCGCTGCGCCTTGTATCAAGCATGCCAGAAATGCAGCGCATGGTTGAGGCAATGCTGCGTTCATTGCGCGGTATTGCGGCCATAAGCTGGCTCTTGGTGATTGTCATGTATGTGTTTTCGGTGATGGGGACCATGTTGTTTGGCAATGGCGGGGAGGCTGGTGAGATGTATTTCGGAAACCTCGGCCTCTCGCTTTACTCACTCTTCCAGATCATGACGCTCGAATCATGGTCGAATGGCATTGCTCGCATGATTGTTGATGAGCAAGGTTGGTGGGCTGCTCTCTTCTTTGTCACCTATATCATCAGCACATCGTTCACTTTCCTCAACATGTTCATTGCTGTGTTCACCAACACAATGGCAGCGATTGACGTTGAAGACGAAGGGGGAGAAGAAATGGCCCAGGTTCTTCGCGAACTTCAACTTGAAATTGCTGACCTCAAGGGCATGATTGAGCGCAGTGTGGTCGACCATGACGATGAGTAGCCATTTTCCTACAGCAACAGCGTCTCAATGTTCACATGGAGCCACCGGCGAGAATTGAACTCGCGACCTCCTCATTACCAATGAGGTGCTATACCGCTAAGCCACGGTGGCAGTAGTCGTGGCGACTTACCGGACCAATATAACCGCTTCGCGTCATCACCAACAATCAAAAAGAAGGTAGGTCGCCAACTTCTTTGCCTCAAAGGCTATAAGGTGATTTTAACAGATATTTTTTTGGAGAAGGCAACTTCTCTGGATGGGATGGAACATGGAGCGAGAGCTTGAAACAAAAACGGAGATGCGACAACGAGTTCGTGATCTTCAGAGCCAAGTAGATGAATTGAAAGACCTTGTGAACACGTTACTTAGCGTGATATGTGAGGAACCGGATGGTGTGCACAGTGGTGCTGCACCGACGATACCTGGGCAACCAGCTACCAATTACTGCATGTGAGATTAGCCCTTGATCACGGCCAGCGGGCTGAGACGAGCCACTGGTCGAGCAAGGTTCGCCATGTCAGTGAGAGCGATGACCTCATCGACATTTTTGTAGGCATCAGGCGCTTCCTCAGCAAGGACATTTGGGGTGGAGGCATGAATTCGAATGCCTTTGGCTTCCAATTCTCCTTTGAGTTGCTTTCCATCAATCGTCTTCTTCGCCTTCGTTCTCGATAGAGCGCGACCAGCACCGTGACATGATGAGCCAAAGGCCTTGTTCATGCCGCTTTTTGGGCCAGACATAATCCACGATCCTGTTCCCATGTCACCTGGTACGAGGACGGGTTGGCCGCTTCTTGAATAGGAATCAGCCACGTCGCTGTGATCGCCCCCAAATGCACGAGTTGCCCCTTTCCGGTGAACGCAACAAGTGCATTGAACTCCATCAATGGTATGATGTTCGACCTTTGCTATGTTGTGGGCCACATCGTACAAGAGTCTTGCTTCTCCATCAATGCCGAGTTCCAACTTGAGCACTTCTCGTAAACGATGAGCGAGGGCGCTTCGGTTTGCAAAAGCAAAATTTGCGGCAGCGTTCATGGCGTCGAAATAAGACTGTCCTTCTTTGCTGTGAAACGGTGCTGCGGCGAGTTGCCGGTCCGCCAATGTATAGTCCCACTCATCATTGACCCATTTGTTACCTCTCGATTTGTACCTTGATTCAAGTGCACGTACATGGTCGCTGCACACTTGGTGTCCAAGGCCACGAGAGCCTGAGTGAATCATTGCCACAAGTTGTCCTTCATACAGGCCCCAAGCCTCAGAAGTTGCTGCGTCAACCGTCTTTCCAACGGTTTGCAGTTCCAAAAAGTGGTTGCCACTGCCAAGTGTTCCAAGCGCACGCATCCCACGTTCTCTTGCCCGGGTTGAAACCGCAGCGTGCACCGTGTTAAGCATGCCATTTGATTCGATGGCCTTGAGGTCTTCATCATACCCAAAACCCATGTCAACCGCAGCATGAGCGCCCCTTTGAATGAGGTCGTCAAGTTGACGTGTGTTGATCTCCAGTCCACCTTTACCCGAAGCTCCAGCAGGAATTCGCCCGGCGAGGCGTCCGGCGAGTTTCTTGAGGTTGGGAATGTCAGATTCAGTTGCATCAAGGGCAAGCATTCTCACACCACAGTTGATGTCAAAACCGACGCCTCCGGGCGAGATGGCTCCACCCAATTCTCCTGCGTTGGTGTCTGTGGCGACCACACCGCCGATGGGTAGACCATAGCCAAAATGCCAATCCGCCATGGCCCATGCTTCGCCCACAACGCCAGGCAAGGATGCAGCGTTCACCAATTGTTCCGGTCCCCGGTCATCAACGTGTTTTAGCAGATGCTCTTGGTTGGTGACGAGCCGAGCGTCGACCTTCATGTCACCATGGGCTCTGATTCGCATGGTGCCATCACCCTCATCCGAGAGGTGGTTGCGCCAATCTTCGCCCATAGAGGTGCGTTGGGTGTGTCACCTTTGAGCATTGTTCATACCAATTGTAGCAAACCACGGCACAGGTTTCAAGGGGGATGCGTCGCTGGACGAATCGTTCCTCAACGGGTGTGCTGCTATGAGTCTACCACCAATCGATTTGGCTGTGTTCCATGAGAACGGGTTTATTCGCAAGCAATGTCGAATCACAGAACTTTGGTTTTGGACCGCAGACCACGACCGTACAACTTGCGGCGATACAACTGAAGATGAGTACACATTCATCGGTGCGCCACTGATTCAAGGCTATCCAATGCGAGGAAAAGAACTCAAAGATGCAATGCGAGAAACTTTTCTGACCTTCTTTGAACAACGAGAACACACCCGGGTTGCACCTTATCCGGTTCTTGCAAGATGGCGCGATGATATCCATCTCACCATTGCTTCCATTGCTGACTTTCAACCCCATGTGACTTCGGGTGAGGTTGAACCTCCCGCAAATCCACTCACCATCTCCCAACCGTGCATTCGCTTGACAGACGTGGATGCAGTTGGTCGATCTGGGCGGCATTTGACCACCTTCGAAATGATGGCTCACCACGTATTTAATCGTCCAGAGGAGGGAAAAATGTTCTATTGGATGGAAGAATGTGTTCGCTTTTGCCATGAACTCATGACCGAGGCGCTATGTATCGATCCGAACGAAATCACCTATGTTGAAAATCCATGGTGTGGCGGCGGTAATGCTGGTGCTGCAGTCGAGGTTATTGTTGGGGGTCTCGAATTGGCCACTCTGGTGTTCATGAACCTCGAAGAACATCCTGACGGGGAGATTGAACTCAAGGGGGATAAATACCGAGAAATGCCCTTGCAAATCATTGACACTGGCTATGGTTTGGAGCGGTTTTGTTGGGCAGCAGCAGGCACGCCAACCATCTATGAATCAATTTATCCTGAGTCAACAACCTGGCTGAAAGATCTTTCCTCCTTTAGCACCATCACAGCACAATGGCCCTCACTCGACCTTGACGCGCTGCTTGGAGAAATGAGCCGTTTGAACGGGATCATGAACATCGAGCCGGGTGTCGACGCGGATGAACTTCGAAACACGTTCCTTCGTCGCCTAGGTGAACGTGGCATCGAGGTCACAGCCGAACAATTCTCAGCCGTCACCGAACCTTTAGCGAAGATCTATGCCATCCCAGACCATTTGCATGCCTTATGCAACATGCTTGGCGATGGTTTAGTCCCCTCCAATGCGAAAGCAGGATACTTGGCTCGTATGCTGGCCCGGCGCACACTACGTCTCCGGGACGAACTCAATCTTGATGTCTCGCTTGCTGATCTTGCACGACATCATATCGAAGTGAATCTTGGCAGTGCTTCAATGAAGCAAACGCATGATGGATTGCTCGGCATTCTTACCTTGGAAGAAACCCGTTACGGTGAGATGCTAAGGAAGGGTGGCAACGTCATCAACACACAACTCAAAAATGTACCAAAAGAAGCAACCAGTATTCCGGATGAGACTTTGTTCAACATGAACGATTCCCACGGACTAGCACCAGATATGGCCGTTAGTCTGGCGAAGAAAGCGGGTTGGAATTCAGTTTCAGTTCGAACAGGATTCGCTGCAGAGATGGCAGAGCGACACGCAAAATTGGCCAAACAAGCCGCCCAAGCCGTAGAAGCCAAACCGCTCGTCAACGCTCCGTTAACAGTTCCATCAACCCAATTGCTGTTTTATGATGATGTGCAACAACAAGAATTTGATGCGTCTGTGCTTGCTTGTTTACCGCTTGTAGGCGAAGACCTTCCCGATGGAGCAACGCATGCAGTTGTTATGGACAAAACCTGTTTCTATCCCGAGGGTGGCGGCCAAGAAGGCGATTATGGTTCGCTTTCCACCGCTTCTTCCCAAGGGCGTGTCATTGACACTCGAAAATTTGGTGATCATGTTCTGCATCTCACGGATGGGCCTTTTGAAAAAGGAGATCTCGTCCACGGAAGCATCGATTGGAAGCGAAGGAAGCAACTGATGGATCATCACACAGCCGTTCATATTGTCGGCGGGGCTGCACGTCGAATATTGGGCCCCCACATCTACCAGGCCGGAGCGAACAAATCAGTCGAAATGGCCCGTTTGGACATCACCCACTTCAATCGGCTGACTCGGGATGACCTCGATGCAATCGAAGCCCTAGCTAACGAGGTCTTAGGCCAAGTTCAGAGAACAGAAAAAACAGAGTTGAATCGAAAAGATGCTGATAAGAAATATGGCTTTGACCTGTACCAAGGAGGTGCTCCGAAGGGCAGTTCCATCCGCATTCTAAGGATTGCCGACCACGACATACAAGCATGTGGAGGCACACACCACGACGAGCCGGGACAAATCGGTTCCATCCGCATCGTGCGGTCATCAGCTGTTCAAGACGGTGTCGAACGGTTGCACATCGTCGCTGGACAAGCGGCCTTAACCTATGCTCGTGAGCAAGATGCATTGCTCAGATCGATGTCTGAGTTATACGGTGTTCCTAACACTGAACTCCCTAAAACTTCACAACGTTTCTACAAAGAATGGAGAGACCAACGAAAGCGTATCGAGCAACTTGAAGCAGAAATTGTTCGTCTGCGCACTTCGGGTGGCGGTTCAGATTCCAAAGAATTGGACGGTGTTCGCATCGTGATCATGGAGGCTCATGGTAACTTGAAAAAGATGACTAAGATGCTTAAGGAACTGACCTTGGACAAACAAAACCCGACCCTTGCAGTGCTGGGTTCCAAGGAGGGAGGAGGGAAACTTATGATCGCAGTCACCGAAAACACCGTAGCAGCAGAACGCTATGATGCTGTGGCCTTACTCAGGGAGATCGCCCCTCACATCAACGGAGGCGGTGGTGGCCGGCCGACTCTTGCTCAAGGTGGCGGCTCGAACCCCGATGGCCTCGATGCAGCGCTTGATGCTGCACGTGCTGCCGTTGGTTTGTCGAATTAAAGCGATTGAAGTGCTTGACGGTCAAAGTGAGACACAGCCACTGCGGTTGCTTCCTCCACGCTAAACCATTGAACTTCAGAAATTTCTTCAACGAGGATTTCAAGACTGTTTGGATTTCCATTCCAAAGCGCTCTGTACGTGAACGACACGAAGGAAATCCCCTCATCCGTGAAGATGTTCTGCGTAACGACAGGCTCAGTGTCAAGCAGTTCAATTTCTAGGCCCAATTCCTCTCTTGCCTCACGGACGCATCCAACTGTTGGATGTTCATTGTGATCCATGTATCCACCAGGGAGGGTCCAATAGCCTCTGAAATGTCCTCGTTCGACCTTGGCCATGAGCACTTGATTGTCATCGTTACAAATCATGACCTTTGAGACAAGCCGATGGATTGAACGGTACACAGCTTCTCGAGCAATTGGATGAACAGCGTTGTCGCTGATTAAATCATCTTTCAGTGCCCAATGGCTTGGCCATGGAATCTTTGGATAGCCTTTGACGACAATAGTGTCGACCTTTCCCCAACTGATCCGGGTATGTCCAATGACGTTCCATGGTACTCCAATGAGTTCGATTTCTGCTGCGGTCGGTAAGCGTAGACCATCCTCACTTGCCAATCGGCCCTTGACGGGTAGGTGAGGGCCGTTACCATTCTCATCAACGAGAAGCACTCGCCCATCATGTTCGAGATGGACGACCTCCTTCGGGTGCATGCTGTTTCTTTTTAGCCATCGCACATCAATGCTCGTATGGGTGTCCTCAACAGCAATGCATTATCGAAATAAACGACTGACTCTTCAAATATGGCCACGATGTGGGCATGGCATGGGCTTCGAACAACTGAACGACACCGGCTGGGCCAAGACATACTTGATTTGGGACGAAGTCACCAAAGAGGCAGCTTTGGTCGATCCTGTATATGATTACATGGACGCTTACACCTCAAGACTCGAGAGTGAGGGATTGACCCTTGTGCACGCAATGGCCACTCATACCCACGCAGACCACATCACAGCTTGTTTCGAATTGCAAAAAACCTTGGGCTGTTCCTATGTGATGTGGCACTCAACCTCATGCTTAGGTGTGACTCATTACATCAACGACAAGGACCAGATGACCATGGGCTCAATTCAGTTCATCTTTCACCACGCACCTGGCCACACAAGCGATAGCATGCTCATTGAAACGAACGGTCATGTCATGACGGGTGACTTCCTGTTTACAGGCAAAGGTGGTGTTGGGCGAGATGATTTACCAAGCGGGCGAATGAAGGTTCACTGGGATGCTCTAAGTGTCCTTGAACGTCTTGATGGTCATCTGATTGTATGCACAGGTCATGACCCTCCCGGCACCGAGATGATGTCCCTTGAATGGAACCGTGAAAACAATCCTGTTCTCAACATGAATTCCTACGATGAATATGAAGCATGGCAACTCGAGGTAAGCGCCGGTTTGGGTGCTGTCAGCAAAATCAAAACTGCGGTTCCAGCGAATGTCTTTGCCGAAATTCCGGAGCATATTCCTTGGTTGGACGGCGAGAACTGATTGCACAATTGATGGCAATCCCTTTCAATGTCCGAAGAGGGGCGGGAAGCATGCGCTCCTTCTCTGCACGTGGACTTCTCATCGTTCTCAGTTTGCAACTCCTCCTGGTTGGGGCTTCCGCGGCACCGATGATGTCATCGCTCAATCCTGCAGGTGATGCTGAACGAATGGACCCGTTCCTCGAAGAAGCGCTCAAGGACTCACAACACGATGATGAACTTTCAGTTATTTTCCAACTTAACAGTCCTGTGACTTCTGAAGATCATGCGTGGCTTGAACGTCATGGGGCTGCCATTTTAGGTGATGCTCCATTGATTGATGGCGGCCTCATTGAGGCATCAGCAATGGACCTTCGAGTGATCAGTGAGTGGTCACGAACTGAGTACCTTGAACTTAATCGAGAACTGGAATTTTTCTACCTCCCTACCGAATGGGGAGGTGAACCCGCACCCGGAATCATGATGCATGAAACCACACATGTGGTCAATGCAACCACCTCTTGGCACCGGGCAATCATTAACCCAGACGGAACCGTTGCCTTCGACACGGATATGTCCTTCACAGAATGGGATGGCGATGGTACGGCCATCGTGGACCTAGACACTGGTGTTGATGCTGGCCATCCAGATTACGATTACCTCGGACCTTGGACTGGTGAGAAAACCCTGTACTCAGCAAAGTGGGATGGTGTTTGGACGGAAACGCGGAACTCTGACACATCCTCTGGTCACGGCACACACGTTGGCGGAACCATTGCAGGGAATGGAGACGCATCTGCAGGTCGTCGTGCAGGAGTGGCTAAGGGCGGTCAACTGGTTGCGCTTGGAACAGGCGATGGTGCCTCAATTTTTGCAGCTGAACAGGGGTTGGAATGGACCTTCCAACATTCCATTCCCGGACAGAACGAATACCATATTCGAGTCGTTTCAAATTCATGGGGCACGGACGGTGATTATGATCCAAATGGAGCAGTTGCCCAATTGACCGATCGCTTAACCTACGAAAACGGAGTTGCTGTCATCTTTGCTGCTTCAAACTCAGGTGGGAATGGTGGTGAGTGTGCAGGTGGACTGAAAACAAACGTCTACGCAAACACTCCCTCGGCCATTTCCGTGGCTGCCCTCACTCATGATGGATCTGCAGTGACCTCTTTTTCGAGCCGAGGGTGCATGAATCAAATGCACACTTGGCCGGATGTTGGAGCACCAGGACGGGACATTTGGGCCACAGCACCTCGAGGCACAGCGATTGATGCATCGACCAAATTGCAAGGGGATCTGTATTACATGGCCATCTCAGGGACAAGCATGGCAACACCTCACGTAGGTGGCATGGCGGGTCTTTTGCTCAACGCTGCCCCATCCCTCACTGTGGCTGATTACCACCGTGAAGACCACGACGAGGGTGATTCCTTGGTTGGTGGTGAAGGAACAGCGGCTTACGGTCAATTCGAGGATTGGGACACGGCTAATTTTTCGAGGGTCCATGAACTTGAACTCATCCTAGAGCTGACCGCACGGTATGAGGGAATGGCTAATTCCTGTGAAGCAGGGAATGACGATGATGCCTGCAATGATATTCCAGCAGAATGCTATCGCTCCCTTACAGGAAGATGCCACGATTGGCGCGTTGGCCATGGCCTCACCGATGTTGATGCCGCAGTTGCACTTGCTCGAACATTACAACTCATGCGCGATCAAAACAACGACGGTATTGTCGATCATCCAGAATACACCGTTTGGGATGCTTTCGAAATCTTCGATGCGCTAAGAACTGAAGAAAGCATAGTGGTGGACACCGATCGGGTCCGTCATGCTTGGAAAGGCGACTGGAATCACTTCAATAACGGAGCAAGTGGCGCTGTCTATTACACCGAAGACTCTCACTATGTCTGGATTCCAAATGGAACATACAACATGTTGGTGCAATTTTCCCCTACCGAAGTTGATGTAGAGACTGCACAAGTTGGGAACCTCCAAATGGAAATCGACCTCGGCGAAGACGGTTCTAACGATGCTCAAGGACAAGGTACCCGTGTGTCTGATACCTGGGTTTACGACTTGGATGTCGATTCTTCCCATTGGAACACTTGGGCACATTTTGATGTGACAGGCCAAGCTATGGCCTTCCTCGGCGTGTTTGAAGATCCAGAGTTTTTCGAAGCCAGCATTCCGTACACAGTGGACGCAGTGCTCACCATCGACCTCTCCACTCCCGTTGATATTTCCATTCCTCAGCGGCCGGACTTTTACTCGGATTTAGACCCAACCACGCCCTCGGATGCTTGGGATGATTCGTACTCTGGACAACTCACGTTCACACGAGCGGTGTACAATCAATCTGCTTTGATGGATGCGGTCCTTCCAAAGGTCATCATCGAGGAACAGAAGCCAAGTTTCTTTGGCGCCCTTGGTGATGTGTTCTCAGAATACACAGGTGCTTCCATACTCTTTGGCCTGTTTGCCTTGCTTTGTGCTTTAGGGGTGGGTTATGTTGTCCGTAACACTCGAGAAGATCAACCGCTCACTTTGAAGACTCTACCCATTGATGCGGAACTCGACGACTAAGCATTCACAGCGGGTTGTCTGGAATTTGCCCTTTGTGTTCTGATGCAGGAAGGGCTTGCAAATCAGCAAAGGTCAATTGGTCGGGTGGTGCTTCATTGAGTGAAGTCAACCGTTCTTTCATTTCCATGCGAACGTGAAACTCAATTCGCCCCTTTGAACGTGTTAAATCGTAGGACAACGGATTGAGCGCTTCGATAACTTGAGTTTCGAAGTCGTCCTTCACCCGAGACCCCCGCCACAATGAATATCCCCAACGGAATGCAATTCCTACCACGGCAGCACCATAGAGGAGCATGAGGATTGAGGTAGCAAATAACACAGCGTTACCGGAGCGTGATTCATCCAATAGATTTCGTCCAATCAAAAACACCAAACCAATGCCAACAAGCGGTTTGAGAATGCTTTCAAGCCATTGGTCAACAGGGACCAAGCGTCCTTTTGCGGGGTCGACGAAAACCAGGTCTGATTCGAAAGCTGTGTTCATGACTGATAACGCTCCCAATAATATGATGTACAAACCGGTGGAAACAGCCAGTTCAATCCCCCAAGAATCAAAATTGAATGTCCAATGGATAATTAGCCACGCAAACAAACCAAGGAAGGCACCCTGTGGAACATGGTTGAAGTGGATCACGTGATGTGAAAATTCATTCAATTTTGTGCTTGTTGTGGTGATTCCACGGTGTGGTTTTGGAATGTGGATGATTTGCCAATGCATGTAATGTTCAATCGTTGTCAATCCTTTGACAAGCAAGCGTTGACGGATCATGAGCGTTTCAATAAGGATCAAGACCGGTAGTCCGATCAAGATCACGGGCAAAGCCATGACCGCTGCCAATGGGAAGATGATGATGGTCGGAAGCAGCAAAAAGTGGGATAGGGTGAGGGGGTGGAACAAATCAGCCTCAATCAAACGTTGTTGACTTGGCTGAATGTGGAGGCTGCGTGCAACATCGTCTAAAGTTGCTCTGAATGGTGCAACTTGGCGACCCGCATCAATGATTTGCAGCACCGTGTTTCTGTACTGTGATTCTTCATGTCCCGCACCAGTGAACAACCGCCATGCGATCCTCATAGGCAATGCGAGCAGCAGTGGGATGGACAACAATCCAAGTGCCCACAGGAGGGCATTGACATCAACATCTGCCATGGTCTCTCCCTCAGGCCTAGCAGGGCGACGGTTTCAAACATTGGGCAACCGAACCTCTCAAGCCTAAGATTCATGACCTTGTTCGAACGGTTCGTAGTCATGGCCAGAATTGCAGTCACAGATGGAATGGCTAAAGACGCCGTCGCCCTTCTGGAACAGTCAGGCCACGAAGTCATCTTGGGCACCATTTCCGCGACCGATCTTGCGGCCGGTGCCTTAGGCGAATTCGACGCCATTATTGTTCGAAGCGCAACAAAATTGCCAGCACATGTCATCGGGGTTTCCGGCGATCGACTTGCCGTCATTGGAAGAGCTGGCGTTGGCGTCGACAACATCGATATTGCCGCTGCTGCTGAAGCTGGCATTCCCGTAGTGAATGCTCCACGCGCCTCAACACAATCCGTTGTCGAACTGACCATTGGACATTTACTTGCCTCCCTTCGCCACATCCCACGCGCTGATCGTGGAATGCGATCGGGAAAGTGGGAGAAAAAAGCGATGAAAGGAACCGAACTGTCAGGGAAAAACCTCGGTCTTATCGGATTTGGTAGAATTGCTCAAGGGGTTGGATCTGTGGCCCAGGCGCTCGGTATGACGGTCCACACCTACGACCCATACCTGCCGCCCAAGGTAGCAAAAGCCCAAAACACCATCCTTCACAAAAAAGTGGAGACATTGTTTTCCAATTGCACCCACATTTCGATTCATTGCAACCTCAATGACGAAACCCATCACCTGGTGAATGCAAAGCGCCTTTCGCTTATGCCAGGACGATCCAACGACGGCATTGATTGCGGCAATCACATTGTGAACTGCGCTCGTGGTGGCATCATTGATGAAGACGCCCTTTTCCAAGCCATGGAAGATGGAACAGTAGCATCAGCGGCCCTCGATGTCTTTGAAATTGAACCGGTCGACCCTTCATCCCCACTTCTTCAGCATGAGCACTTCCACGGGACACCTCACATCGGAGCTGCAACCATGGAGGCGCAAGCGCGTGTCGGACTCGATATTGCTCGAGCAATTATGACGGTCCTCAACGGAGGCACCTGCGAAACAACCGTCAATGCTCACCTCCTCACCTGAATCACTTTCACTTGTACCGAAGGGTCACCCACAAGGTGGTGAAGCGGTGTGACCCCCTTTGGTCATGGGTCGAACTGTTCCAACATGGCGGACACGAATTGAAGATGAACTTCAGAATTTAGAGGCGTTTCGTCGAGCGCTTCCCTCAACGGAAAAGCCGCTTCTTGATGCTCTCTGCACTGGAGTTCGGCATCGCAGAACAGCCGGGGGCATGTTGCCTTCACATGATGTATGGAAGCCGATGCTCTTGTCGATGCTTGTCGAAATCATGGTTCAAAATTCAAAGTTGGAGCATCGCATTCTGGAACTTGAACTGGCGATGGTGGAGCGAGATGATCGGCTCGATTCTTGATGTCCAAAGTGCGGCGAATGGTACATCGATGGACGTTTGGTTGGTTGGTGGGCCAGAAGGTGTTGTCAAAGTCAATGTTCCATGGTGTCCTTCAATCCATGTTCATGCGTCGCAGCATCGGCTGAATCATCTGTGCGCATGGCTTGAGCAACCAGAGATACGGGACCGGTTTGGGGTTGGTTTGATGCGGATGTACCGCTCCCGACTTTCACTTGACGCGTCGGAAGTTGATGAAGTGCTCGAGATAGATGTCCACAACAGTTGGAACATGAGAAAATTGGCAGCCCACATCGAGTCGCGTGGTGATTACAGGCACTATACGCTCTATTCGGTCGATGCCCATCTTGCACAGCGGTTTCAAATTGAATTCGGTATCGCTCCGTTTCAAACTGTTGAATGGAATGGTTCATCCTTTGAAACCGCTCTCTCACCCATCGCACCAAATCTGGTGATTCTTCACATGGCTGTGCATTACCAAACTCAAACCGGGTTTCATACTGAGCAAGCAGAAATCGAATCTGTAGAGTTCCGCAGATGTTCACATGACGGGATGCATGAAGACGAAGCCTCACCTATCGCCACATTGAATCGCCACCCCGGTGAGGAGACAGAATTCCTTGAGCGCCTCGAATCGACCATGCGTGCTTTGGATCCGGATGTGGTGGTCACGAATGGAGGCGATGGCCTTCACTTTCCCGCCTTGATTCGAATGGCATCCAGGTCAGCCACACCCTTCTCTCTGAGTCGAGATGGGCGACCATTAGCGGCTCGAACATCAGCCCGCACTCTGCACTCCTACGGTCAAACTTTGCACAAAGATGGTTACATCCCGTTGTATGGGCGCCTCCACATCGATCGAAATGGAAGTTTCATTGTTCGCGAGGGTGGCTTGCTAGGGTTGTTTGAGCTGGCGCGTCATTCGCAGCAATCACCTCAGGACATCTCGCGCCTTTCACCAGGCTCGGTGATCAGTGCGATTCAGATGCGCACGGCTATGGAAGATGGCGTGCTGGTCCCGTGGAAGAAAAACAGGCCGGAAGATACCAAAACCGCATGGTCATTGCTTCACGCCGATCGTGGAGGGCTTTACCTTGATAGCAAACCCGGTGTTTACGAACATGTCATCGAGCTTGACTTTGCCAGCCTGTTTCCAAGCATCATTGCGACTCGTAACATTTCAACTGAAACCCTCAATTGCCCATGCTGCCAAGCCACGGTTGGTTCAACAGCTGCAGCCTTTGTCCCCTTGCACCCAGACGAAGCAGAGCGTGCCTTTACAGAGCGACATACTGAACGCTACTTTGGAGCTGGTTTGTTCCCAATCACTTCCTCGAATGCCTTGCTTGTCCCCGGCTTGACATCACACACATGCGGGCGAGTGCATGGTTTTCTCGGAAGGATTGTGGCACCTCTGATCGAACGTAGACGGCAACTGAAAATTCTCAGCAAAGCAAAAGGCGATGCAGAAGATCAGCAACAGAATGCACTGAAATGGTTGCTTGTCACCTGTTTTGGCTACACGGGTTACAAGAACGCTCGGTTTGGACGGATTGAGGCGCACGAAGCTATTTGTGCGTGGGCCCGAGACATTCTCCTCGACACCATCCAGATGGCTGAAGACGATGGGTGGGAGGTGCTGCATGCCATTGTTGACTGCGTTTGGATTCAAGACCTGAGGGGGCGAAGCCCTGAGCAACGGTTGATTGACGCTCATGAGTTTGCCCAGAAAGTCACATCACGAGTTGGCATTCCTCTTGAGTTCGAAGATGCCTATCGATTCATCGGTTTTGTACCAAGTCGAGTTCACGGCGCAGGTTCTTTGACAAAGTACTGGGCCTATGGATCACATGGCCTCAAAGTACGTGGCATCGAGCAACGTCAACACTCCACATGTGCCTGGATTTCTGCCATGCAAAATTCAGCATTGCATCTCTTAGTTGAGCATTCTAATGAGGAGGACGGTGTTCCAAGCGAAGAAGGTCAAAGGGCCGTCGCAGACCTTCTGCGAAAGCAACTAAGTCGACTTGAACACCAAGAAATTGATCTTGAAGATCTCGTGGTGGCGCGTCGAGTCGACCGAGAAGTAAGCGAATTCAATGTCGCTACTTTGACTCACGCTGCATTGCTGCGGGGGCGACTTCATGGTGTTACCATACCGCCGGGTGGCAAGGTACGGTTCGTTGTTGTCGCTGGCTCTGGGACTGTACAGCATGAACGGGTCCTCCTCCTTGAGGAACTTCGCCATTCCAAAACCACCACTAAGCGTGCCAATATTGCTCACTATACGCCACTGGCACAGCGCGCCATCTGGGCCATTTTAGCACCATTCGGTTGGGATGAAGAGGAAATTGCAGTTGGACGCCGACGCGCATCGCTCAAAACCTTCACAACAGCCGATTAAACTCCTGTTCGTACTGTTGGTAAAGTTGACTTCCTCTGTTCAATGGCTTGAACGAGGGTGATGAATGGTCGTTGAGTCGGCCACACGCCAATCGCACCAGTTGGTTGATGCACCAGAACCCCGCGATTTCGTAGCTTTGTCTGTTCTGCCTGTCGCAATTGTTGATCGGCTCTCCGTTCAACCATTGAAAGCAAGTGTTGGTGGCGCTTTGATTTGGGCCGATTGGAGGTGATGATGATGACTGCGACATGGTGCATTCTAGCCAGATGCTGTAAGTTAGCAACCATCCTTCGCATCAAACAACGGGCTTCATGATCACCAACTTGTCGGTCCAAGTGCATCCCAATCGGTCCATCGATGATGACCAAAGGCGAAGCGGTGATGGACACTTCACGAATGAGCCGTTCCACCAATGTCGTCAATTGGTGAACGGTAAATCCGCGTCCGATGAAAAGTCGACGAAGATGCTCTTGCGGAGCGGGCTCTGTCGGAGGAAAAGCAGCGAGAACCCGTGCAGGGTCAATTCTTGATGCCCCGTCAATCCAGTGGACGCATTCACCCCTTAACAGGGCAGATGCTGCCCAGTTTTCAGCATATTTTCTCATGCTTGATCCAACGCGTCCAGTTCCCTGAAGTTGATAGATCTCGCCACGCTTTGGAGCAATCGCTCGGAGGTTAAGTGGCGTCATACCTCGTTGGACTGGGGCTGAAATGGTCATACCTCGGAAGGTGGTGAAATCGGCAGACCTTCTTTGCCCAGACCCCTTTGAGTAAAAGTGAACATGGACCACGCTCTTCTGTCATCAACTTGAAACACCGCGGACGCTCAAGGGCGGGTATGAACGGCGGGGATTCATCATCTGACCCCCATGGTGAGCGCATCCTCGTACATTGTGATTTAGACGCGTTCTTTGCTTCGGTTGAGATTCTCCACCGTGACCTTGACCCTACCCGCCCATTGATCATCGGTTCAGATCCAAAGGGTGGTAGGGGTCGCGGTATTGTCTCGACGTGCAATTATGCTGCAAGGGCGTTCGGCATTCGTTCTGCGATGCCAATTGGTGAAGCTTGGCGAAGGTGCCCTGGGGCGCCATTTGGGACGGGGCATTACATCAGCGGTACGCGTGGCCTCTACAGCAGAGCATCGCGCAAGGTCATGGAATTGTTGAGACCACCAGCTGAACATTTCGAAAAGGCTGGCATTGATGAGGCCTACCTTGACATTACTAAGGCAGTGGATGGTGATTGGGACAAGGCCTATGCTCTTTGCCGCCAGTTACAAGATTCAATCGAGGACCAGGTAGGTTTGACTGCTTCGTTTGGAATCGCTCCGACTCGTATATTGGCCAAGATGTCAAGTGAAATCAATAAGCCGAAGGGAATTTTTCGCCTGCTTCCTGATGAGACTCAAGAGTTCTTCGTCAATCGTTCTCTTCGCGATGTCCCCGGTATTGGTCCCAAACGAGCCACGCAATTGGCTGAATGGGGATTCAATTCAGTGGACGAAGCATGCGAACTCGGGGAATTAGCTCTAGGGCGAATTGCGGGAGAACGCTTTGCCTCTTGGTTGATTCGGGTTGTGGACGGAACGACGAGTTCCGAAGTCAGCCCCCTACGCAGTCGTAAATCAATTGGTAAGGAGCATACATTTGGCCAGGATCAAAACAATCACGAACGGGTGCTCAACCATCTCAAAACCTTGGTGGAACTGGTGATGACAAAAGCCAAGACGATCGGTGTGGCTGGTCGGTTATGTGAGGTGAAAATTCGCTACACTGGATTTGAAACTCACACGCATGGTCGTTCAATACCTGTTGCCATGGATGACCTGGATGTGTTTAGCAGGCTGGCTGAACGTTTGTTTGCTCTGAATGTTGAACATCATCGGCCGATTCGTTTGATTGGCTTTAGACTTGGCCAACTGGATATGCCGACAACAAGGCAAGCCAAACTGCTTCTTGAAGAGGAATGAATCACTCAAGGTGATGCATTCGAGTCAGGATCGCAGTGAAAGGTTCGAGTTCTTTTGGAATCTCAACGCCACTGACAGGCTGGTTGAGAGAAATTCCTTGTTCCTTTTTGTGCCCCCAAGTGTCTCCATTAAAGCTCTGAATCGATGCAGACAATGCTCGTAATTCGTCACCTCTTGCGGTCCCGCTGGCAACGCTGGGGTACGGTTGGCTTGGAAAAGCATCGACATCAACAGCAGATGTGCCGTAAATGGTTGAGGAGATGTGATGTGTAAAGAATGGACACACAGGAGTGAACATGCTCATGTAATCACGCACCATTCGATGCAATGTCCACGCCGCCGCTTTGTCCTCATCATACAATCGTGATTTGACCATCTCGAGGTAGTGGCTTGGAAGAAGGCCCGTTCCAAAGGTTTTGAGCGCCTGAGTGGCCGTGTAAATGTCAAGATCAGCCCATGCCTGTTCAACGGTTGACATCGTCGATTGGAATTCTGCTAAAATCCATTCATCTTCTACCGCAAGTCCCTCAGGAGCATCTTCAAGGTTGTTTGGAACCTCGAATTGTGATGCAAACCGTGCAACATTGAACAGCTTTGTGAGCACCCCGAAGTATTTCTTTTCGATTTCTTCAGGATTGATGTGGAAATCATCACCCACTTGAGCATCACAAGCTTTCCAGAGACGGAAGCATTCGCTGCCAATTTTGTTTGCTCGCAAACTGACGGTCTTGTCAGGCCCCTTCACCTTCCATGACCCTGTTCGACCTCCTGCTCCACATTCAAGAACTGAATCTGCATCAATTCCATTGCCGAGGGATTTACTCATCTTACGGCCCCACGGATCCATTCCGAGTCCGTCAATCCAGACATGCTTGAAACCTGGTTGATCAAGCAAGAGGGTCGATTTTAACAGCGTGTAATACAACCATGTTCGGACGATTTCTTTTCCTTGCGGGCGGAGGGCTGTAGGAAACGCTTTCTCAAAGACCTCTGGCTGATTGAGGTAACCGCTGACGAAGAGGTTAGAGTTGGAAGAATCCATCCAAGTATCAAACACCTTTTCCTCACCGACAATTGTGCCCAAATCTTGTTTCAACTCATCAAAAGAACCGATGACTTCACGGCTCTTTCGGTCGAGGACTTGACTTCCTTCTGGCGGCTCTTGGCACCATGGTTGAACGTAGATTCCCGTTGGTGGGACGATGATTTTGTCTTCATCATCACAATACCAAATTGGGATTTCGGTGTGGTACCACCGTCGCCTTGATATTGGCCAGTCGATGCTAATGTTGTCCATCCAATCCATTAGAAATTGCTTGTTCCTTGGTGGATGGAACTCGATTTGTTCGGCGTGTTCCCTAATTCGATCTTGTGTGTGAGTTTGGCGAACGTACCATTCTTTCAAGAGGATGATTTCCACAGGATTTTTTCCACGCTCTGAAACAGGTATGTCCTGTTCCCTTTGCTCGATATTGAGGATTTTTCCAGTTGATTCGAGATGTTCAATGGCGCTCTTTCGAGCTTCAAGCACGGTTTGTCCTGCAAACGGACCTGCCAGTTTAGTCATCTGACCTTCGAGGTTAATGGCTTGGAACGGTGTTAAACCAAGTTCACGGAACACCGCCACGTCGTTTTGATCGCCGAAGGAACACACCATGAGAACACCTGAGCCAAAGTCAGATTTCACAGAGGGATGCGTTTTGATTTCGACGGTCGTTTCTCTTCCATCAACCGGCAGCGGAAGCCGAATTCGTTTGCCGACAAGATGTGTGTATCGTTCATCATCAGGATGCACCACAACAACGCCGCATGCACAAATCATCTCAGGGCGTGTTGTTGATATGGCGATGGTGGTGCCGTCTTCGCACGTCCATTCGACATCCACGAGATTGGTTCTTCGAGGAAGTCGTTCGACTTCTGCATCTGCGATGGTCGTACCTTCAACTGGATCGTATATGTTTGGGCGCAGATCTTCTACAATTGAACCATTTTTGAACAGTTCAATAAAAATTGATTGAGTGACGGTACGGTACTCTGGGGAATCGGTGAGGTATTCTCTGTCGAAATCACAAGACAGTCCAACCCTTCGTGCGGTCTCCCTCATGGCTTGTGTGAACGTTTCAATGGTTGTCTTGCACAATTCAAGGAACTCCGCACGGTCGTATGTCTTCATTTTCCTCTTGGTGTTTTTTTCAACCGTAAACTCGATGTTAATTCCATTTCGGTCAACCCCCCAAGGGAAATAGACTTCTTTTCCAAGAAGTCGTTGGGAACGAGCAATGACATCGATCATTGAATACTGCGCAACGGCACCAATGTGCCAAGTTCCAGAGGGGTAGGGTGGTGGTGTGTCGATGACAAAGAATTCCTTGTCACTGTCTGGGTTGAAGGCGTAACGTTGGGCGTAGACTTGTGGGTCTTCAGCATGTGCTTCTTGGATCCTTTTTTCGAGGTCAATTGACCAACGCTTGTCGTTTAATGTCGGGGTTGGCATTGGCCTCACCTGGCCCCACACGCATGAATGGTGCGGGTCCAATTGGCGCTGGGACGGTTCACCTTTGAAACCAACGGCCTTTATTCCCTGGTGTTCGTCGGCCTTTCAGAAATCGATTCAAGACAACCAAAACGTAGGTAGGGCTTTCAATAGGTTCCTTTTCGTTTCTAGCGGAGGGGCAGATGTATGGGGAGTGAGAACGACCAAAAAACGCCCCAAAATGGCGCTGAAAGCCTGAGAGAGCGTGGTTCGAATCTTGCCGAGTACGGACGGGCACGCCTCCAATCAAGCGCTGTTGATTTATCGGCGAGGGTCAAAGAATTCAAACCCAAAGAAGCCCTTGACGCTGTTCTTGATGCTCCCGACCGATTCAAACGTGAATGGCAAAAAAACGGGGCGACTGGAGCAATCACTCGGTTCCCATTAGCGACGGTGATTGTTTTCTTGATGATGACCGCCTTCTTTGTCACTCAGTCTGGCTTTCTTGACAACAGCAGATTTGATGACGACCTTGAAAACCCCGCTCTGAACGTCAACGGTGATCTCGAAGTTTACCTCCCGGAGGGCTCAAAGATTGCGGCGTTACTTGGGAAAGTTGAAGAAGATTGGACCACTAATGTGATGGTCATTTACATCGAGTTGAACAACGAGACAGGTGGAAACATTACCGATCAACGAATCTTACAGGAAATCAGTTTCGTCGAGAAGGATCTGAACCCGGAATTATCTGACCCAAGCGATGATGTAATTTACATTCTCTCGATATCGACCGTCTTGAAAGAAGTCAACTCCAGTGCACCTCGGGTTCGAAAAGCATTCATCGATCAAATTGGGCAACTTGGTTGTGGCGTCCAGCAGGATGATTGTACCAGTGCTGCGTTTACTGACGCACTCAATAGCGTTCTCGATGACACCACTTCAGAGTTGGAAGGTGGTTACGAAATCCCTTCTCAAACTACAATTGATTTGGTTATTGGTGAGATGTATGAAGACGATGGTTCGCCCACACCCGGTTTAGATAAATTGGCACGGGACATCAGTGGGCCTCAAGGAACGCCAGATGGAAAATTAGACCGGGCCATCATGGCGATTGCGGTCACAGAAGCAAAACCCGCTAAGGAGATCATTGAGAACACCCAAGAGCGTCTTGATTACATCAGTCAACTTCAACGTCCTTGTGAATTCAATCCAGACGGGACCGCTGCAGGAACAGAGCGTTGCAATTGGGAAGACTTGGGCATCACAATGACGCTGACAGGCCCAGTGCCAATTACCAACGCAGTGACAGAATTTTCTTTCAAGCTCTTTTGGGATATTTTCCCAATGGCTGTTGTTCTGGTCGCAATCGGCCTGTTCGTCTTCCACTCCGATCTTCTCCAAGCCGGTTTAACGGGGATTCGCCCAATTCAGGGCATCAAGGTGGTCATCATTTCTGGGTTGCCTACCCTCTGTGCCGTGTTCTGGACATTAGGGATCATTGGATGGACCAATTTTGAAGTAACGATGACAGTGATCATCGTCGGGCCGATTTTGCTAGCGCTCGGCGTCTCCTATGGTCTACACATTACAAACCGCTATGCAGAAGAAGGTGGAACTAAATCCGAGAAAATGAAGGCCTCCTTGAGTTCAACAGGTAAGGCTGTTTTCTTATCTGCAGTGACAACCGTCATTGGTTTCATTTCACTCGTGTTCACGCCAATGGCACCAATTCAAACCGTTGGTATTGCGCTTTCTGGAGGAATTGTTGTTGTGTATATTCTCACGATGTTCATGGTCCCTAATTTGACGTTATTGCTAGATTTACGCAAACCGAAGCACCCACCTCTTCGAGCGTTTGAGGTTCTTGTGGATCTTCCCGTCAAGAGAAATGTCGGTGTCATTGCGGTGTTCGTTCTCTTAATTCTCTTTTCAGCAACTATTGGTCAAGCCAATGTTGAAGAGAACATCGACCTCCTTGGAATGGCTCCAGAAGAAGAAGCATCAGTCATCAAGATGAAACAGTACAGCAGCGAATTTAGTTCGGGCCAAATTGGTATGGTGCTTGTTGAAGCCAATGTCAGTGGAGACCGTCAAGATTCAGATTCCTCAAACGATGACCCCGCCGGTAATTTACGTGCCATTGACCAACTTGAAGGGAGCCTCAACACGGTGGAAAACACGACTGCAGTTTCCATCGTGTTCTTGATGAAATCAACGGGTATTGCACCCACCGTTTCGGGATCAGGTTTGAACGATATCATTCAGGCAAACCCACTCATCCCTCAAGATATACGTGATACTGCCGCTGTCTTACTCGACAATTCTGTGACCCAGGACGCATCTTTTTGGGATCTTTTGATGGCGCCGGATGATTTTGGTTTGCCCGGGGGTCCAGAAAGTGAAATTTTCCTGCTGAACGTCTTTTACGCTTCCATCACTGATGAAACGCGCGAGATTTTCATTAACAAGGATTTCAGCCGGAACTTGATTTATGTGGACATGCCGTATTTACCAGTCGCCGCCACAAGCGAAATGGTTGATTCAGTTGACAAGTACGCAAGTCAGTTTGAAGGGACATCCATTGGTGATGCTGCGAACCCGCTGGCGGGTGTCGCCTCAACGGCCATTGAAGTCAATGAGTTGATTGTAAACTCACAATGGACTTCCCTTGGATTTGCTGTAATCTTGACCTTAATCACTCTGGCCATTGTGTTCAAGAATGTGCAATATTCAATTTGGACCACCTCTCCAGTGATTGCGACGGTTGCGATGCAATGGCTTGTTATGTGGCAGATGGATGTGCCGCTTTCGTTGGTGACAGTGATGATTGGGTCTATCTTAGTCGGAGTAGGGGTTGATTTCTCAATTCACATCGCGAATCGCATTCGTGAATTGGGCGGAGGCATTGAAGCCATACGAAGCGCAGCCATTGGAACCGGTATGTCCCTGTTCGAAGCTGCAGTTGTCACAACACTGGGTATGTTAACTGCCTATCAGATTCCGATTCCCGAAATCAAACCTTTCGTAACAGTCATTTTGATCTTGCTTTGGGTTGCTGCTGCGAGTGCGCTCATCCTCCTCCCGGCAATTTTCGTGACGTTAGAAAAGGCAGGCCTCGGAGCGGTTGGCGGACGCACAACCATGGCTAAACGCCTTGGCCTCGGTGGAAAGAAGCCAATGGAACTGGATGTTCTCGATGCAGCGCTTGTTGATGATGTCATTGATTCATGGTGAGCAACACATCAAAGAAGCCCCTACTCTTGGACCATCCATGGTCAATTATTGGCTGATGAAATCTGAGCCCGATGTGTACCCCTATGAGCAACTTGTTGCAGATGGTTCAACTCATTGGGACGGTGTGAGAAATTATCAAGCGAGGAACATGATGCGCGATGAAATGAAAATCGGTGATTTGGTGCTGTATTATCATTCAAATTTCAAGCCACCCCACATCGTTGGTGTGGCGCGCGTATGCAAGGAAGGTTACCCTGACCACACCTCTTGGGATTCAGGTGGTAAGTATTTTGATCCTAAATCTACGCCAGAAAACCCACGTTGGTTCATGGTTGACATCGAACCTGTCATGGAATTGGAGCGTATTGTTCCTTTGCAAGAGGTTCGAGATAACCCTGCATGCTCCGGGATGTTACTGATTCGAAAGGGACAGAGACTTTCGATTCAACCGGTTGAACGGTCTGACTTCAAAACAATCCTCTCCATGGGCGGCTCTTCGATGGAAGGGTTGTAACTCAACCTTCAAGGACGGGGCAGTGAAGCATCCAGTGGTGAGAAAATGAGCAACGACCAAATTCCGGTGGCCCCGCGTGCATCGGGCATCGAATATGCCATTCGTGATGTGGTTGTCCCAGCAACGAAACTCGAATCAGAAGGACATACAATTCTCAAACTCAACATCGGCGATCCCATTGCCTATCCCGGTTTGCCAACACCAGAACACATGGTTGATGCGTATGTAAAAGCCCTTCGTGACGGTCACAATGGATACTCGCCTTCATACGGACTTCCCCAACTGCGCAAAGCCATTGCTGACGATGAGCGGACCAAAGGTTGGAATGCGAGGGCTGATGATATTTATGTCTGCCACGGCGTGACCGAGGCGTTACAAATTCTCTTTGCTTCGGTCCTGTGTGAGGGTGATACTGTACTCGCACCTGGCCCGCATTATCCTCCATATATGGCGTATCCGCAAATGTATGGTGCTACCACAATTGAATACAAGCTCAAGCCAGATGATGGTTGGAAGTTAGATTTGGCAGACATCGAGGCAAAAATGGACGACAGCGTCCGACTTCTGGTTTTAATCAATCCAAACAACCCATGCGGTAGTGTCGCCAACAAAGAGGAGATTCAACGTGTTCTCGAACTTGCTCGTGGATATCCAAATTGCATCATCGTTGCTGACGAAATCTACGATGGCTTGGATTTCACAGGAGAGCATGTGAGCGTGGCGAGTTGTTCCTCGGATGTTCCTGTGGTTGCACTCAACGGTGTCTCAAAGGTCTACTATGCTCCTGGTTGGCGCATTGGTTACATGGCCATTCACGATCCAAACAAACGAATGATGTTGGTGAGGGATGGAATTGAGCGTATGTTGAGGTCGCGTCTGTGCGCATCAACTCCGGCCCAACTTGGATACCTTGCAGGACTCGAGGGTGATCGAGGTTGGATGAAGATGTATTCTGACCGTGTCGTGGCTCAGCGCAACACTTGCGTTGAACGGATCAAACGGATTGAGGGTCTTGAGGTTCAATCATCCGGTGGGGCGTTCTACATGTTTGTCAAACTCACAGATGAGAAATGGGCGAATAATGACAAACAATTTGTCCTCGATTTACTTCACGAAGAACATGTGTTGGTCGTTCACGGAAGCGGATTTTCACCGGATTTAGGCCGAGGTCACTTCCGTATTGTTTACTTGCCAAGCGTTGAGGTTTTGAACGACGCCTTTGACCGAATCGAGCGCTTCTTAATCCGACATCGCTGATGTCATGTCGCCGATGATTTGATGTTCAAGTTATTTGAGGGGTAACCATGCTTGAGCAGGTGCGAAAGGTTCGGTTCGCTGTTTTAGCGTGTCTTTTTGCGATTCTAGCTGTGCCTCAGGTTTCTGCTAATCAGGTCACAGATATATCAGACATCAAGTTGGAATATTTTTTGCCGGCATTGATTGCATTTGCCGTAGCAATTCCTGTTTGGCGATGGTTCATACCCAATCAATTGGCCAATTTACAGGTTGCCTTTGAGATCGATGACGATCTGTATGAAGTTCACCGCATCACGAAGAATGTAGGTGATGCGAGGGAACTGCTGCAAGAAGGTGGTACCGCTTATGGGATTGGTTTGTACGTTATGGGGATGACAGGTGTGCTTCTGTTGATCGCAGAACTGCTGCTCAATCCCGACACCTATTATCTTCCCAACTTGTTTTTAATTGGTGTCCTTGTTGTGATTCCAGTCATCATCTCTCCTTGGGAAACTCTGAATGTTCAATTGATCGGCACGAGAAAAGGGAGTTCTAAAGGAAAAATCTACGTGAAAATCGTACGGAGGATGACCACGCTTTTCATTCTCCTTGGCGTGACCTTTGCCGTCGTTCTTTACGGCAGTTCACAGTCCCCATCATCGATTTTTATTGAGCCAATCTGGGTAGCTGCCGCCCTCCTTACGTTCATGGCTCCAACTATTTTTGCCTACGGCCGAATCATGGGTGCCTCTTGGAACATGATTTTGATTAATAAATGGCGTACTGCAAACGGTCGGCCAAATCCGATTGACCCAGACAAGCCGAGGTTTGTCAATCGATTGTTTTCACTTTTGTTGGTGGTCTTCCTCATCACAATGCCAATCACAGCATTGAATGGTGTCATTACCGTGTACCATATTCTGTTCAATGATCCAGATCCAGACAAGGCCTTTTTGATTCTGAATTATGGTGGTGTCCTTGGATACATGGTGTTCGAGCGTGTGGATTTGATTGCTCAAATTTTGTTTGAGTGGCAATTCATCAAAGAATTGCCGCAATTCCTTTCTCTTTACCTTTCTCTTAACATCGCCATCGTTGGCTTAGCGTTTATTTTTGAGTTGACTCGAAACCTTGTTCTGGGCGGTCAATCCTTTGGTGGGTTGTTTGGTGTGACCCTCGACACCCCACGAGAAATTCGAACAGAAGTGGAAGCTCAATCAAGGCAACTCACGTTTGCCTTTGCAGGTTTTTCTGGGTACACCGTGCTCCTACTGATCCTCGTATGCTACAAAGAATTTGGCTCATTGATGCCATTCACTGAAACTTTGGAAGCACCAAAGTTCGGGTTTGATGAACGCGCTCGGCTTGAAGCGACATGGATGTTTATTGCCCTAGGGCAAGCCGTTTTCTTATTCACTTGGGCCCTTTCGGTCATCCGCTTCCGGACGTTGAGGACCTTGCGCTTCGATCTCAATCCAGACGAACGAAGAGAAGGTGCAGTCAAGTTTGCCGAAGGAGATTGGATGCGGAGTTTGGTGGAGGAGGCTGCAATCTCCGAAGATCTCGATGCTTTGATTCAGTTCCAAAGGCGCTCCATCGAGGGTGACCCCTCACTGATTCGCCACGAAAAGGCTCGCGCTCGTATGTGGGAACTGGCGTTGCGTGGGTTGTGGCCTAAAGCCATTGAAGAGGCAAAGAAAGTTCTAGCTCAGGCCGGAGGAGATGATGACATCTGTCGAATGATCATCGCTACAGGCCACATGGCGTCGCGTCGTTTAGACGCTGCACGAGAGGCACTTCATGGGCTTCAACAGCCTGAAGGGTATGACGAACCCGAACTGCTCGCATTTGTGTGTGAATGGCTTGACCCCTGGCAAGGAAAAGTCGAGGAAGATGATTTCTGGGATTGGGAAAACAACTCTTGCATCGATCACCTCCAAACTCTCATGCGAATGTTACGAGGTTGGCAACCAGCACCAACGGAACAATCCATTCACAACGATCGTTTGACAAGAGTGGCACAACTTTCAATGGTCAGTCTCATGCGAGCACAACGTCGCCACTCTGAGGCTTTGGAACTCGCGCTCCAACTCGTTCGAGCCGACCCTCTTGGAGTTCGACCTCGTATTGCGGTTGCACTCTGCTTGGTCGACAAGGGCGATTGGCACAGCGCACGCTCTATCCTCTCTGAATTGAAAGTGAGTGACGGCCAAGACCCAAGGGTGCTTTCATTGGCAGCCATATTAGGACAGTCAGTCGATGACGAAGAGATGGAGGTCGCCTTGGCAATAAGCGAGGGGAAAAAGATCCGTCAATGGATCAATGATGCTCCTGTCAACGCTGTTGCAGGTTTGGTGGTTCGCGGGGGAATGGACGAAGCCATCAACGCCAACATACTGATCGCTTCTCATGAAGCAACCCGTCGAGGAATGCCGCCACGGTTTACATTTGGATGGCTTAGTATCATCTACAATTACTTGGTTTTGGTACCCCTTTGGATGGTCTTAGCCATCTTCGTGAACGGAGAGCAGGGCCAAATGGCAGGACTTGTTGTGCTCACCACTTTGCTGTTGGTCCATTTAGGTTCAAGACGCTTTGCAAGGCAACAACGAAGGGTGATTCGACATCGTGATCAAAAAGCAATGGTTGCCTATTCCCGTCGGATGAAACGGTACAAAGTGAGCCCTGAACGAGGGAATATACCTGTTGGAACCCATCTTTTACTGTCCGGAATGTTGGTCACCGTTAACGGCGTTGTGCTCGACCTTGGAATGCCGGGTTGGCTCAGTGTCCGCCTACCCAAAGACACGGATAAAGCTGTGAAATCACGCCTCAAGCGTCAATCCAAGTCCATCGCTAAGTCACGACCTCCACGGCTCCAACCTCTTGGTGATGGTTGGTGGCTTAAGCGTCCCAAGGAAGATGGGGCTGATGTTCCTGCCCTTGAGCGTTTGATCGGACAAGCAGCCTACCGTGGAAGACAACAACATGTGGCGAAGAAAAAGGGCAAGGTGATTTCCCAAACCGTTCGAACAAAACCAACCACGGCAGCGGTTGTAACAGATATTAATCTCAACAAACGAGGCATTCCAACCAACACCCGTGTGTCCGAACGCGTGCAAACTCGACGTCCAGTATCGCCAACCGTTATTGGCTCAAAGAAACCCGGTCCCAATGTGAAACCCCAGCCTAAGCAGGATATGGGCGACACGATCGATTTCAGTTGAAGTTGCCTCAGTGTGTGTGGCAATGAGTTCAAAGACCGACTCAAGAATCAATGGGTATGCCCCAAGAACGTGGAACATGGTCTGCATCTCAAACGACCCTGGACAAGGCCACGAAAGTGATGGAAGCAGCAGCTGCGAGTGGTGATTTGTACCGAAATGGATTGGGCATGATTGCTTCAGAAAACATTGTCTCCCCGATGGTTCAAAAAATCGTGGCCAGCGATTTGCACGGGCGGTATGCTGAGGGTCTGCCAGGAAAGAGGTACTACCAAGGATGTGATGATTTCGACACCATCGAGTCAGTCGGTATTGAATTGGCAAAGAGTGTCTTTAAGGCACCTTTTGCAAACATTCAATCAACATCGGGAACGGTTTCTAACATTGCCGCGCTCAAAGCACTGGCAAAGCCTGGTGACGCAATAACGGCTGTGTCCACCGCTGACGGAGGTCACATCTCCCATGCTCGGATGGGTGCAGTCGGGCTTCGCGATCTTAACTTGTCTACGTATCCTTGGAATGAAGAACGAATGGAGCCTGATGTTGATGGGGCCTGCGATTTGATTCGTTCGATTGAGCCAAAGGTTGCATTGATTGGACAATCTGTTTTTCTCTTTCCCACACCGCTTGAAGAAATTTCTGCAGCCGCTCACGAGGTTGGAGCGAAAGTCATGTATGACGGTGCTCACGTATTAGGTTTGATTGCAGGGGGTGTCTTTCAAGATCCATTGCGGGAGGGTGCCGATCTCATGACGGGTTCCTCTCACAAAACCTTCCCTGGCCCTCAAGGTGGTTTCTTGCTCTCAAGCAGCGAAGACCCAGCCTTTCAAAAGCGACTCAACAACGCAATCTTCCCGGGTGTTTGCTCATCTTACCATCTGCATCATGTTGCGGGCAAAGTCATCGCACTGGCAGAATTTGAGGAATACGGTGCGGCCTATGCAAAGGACATCGTTGCTAACGCACAGCACTTCGCAAGTGCTCTTGCGGCAGAAGGCTTTGATGTTCTTGCAGAAAGCAGAGGCTACACAGCATCCCATCAAGTGTTAACTCGACATGGAGAGACCGATTCTGGAGCCGGGGCCAAGGCAGCACGATTGCTTGAGGACGCAGGCATCATAACCAACATGAACATGTTACCCGGTGACACCAAGGCAATGACGCCATCCGGTCTTCGGTTGGGAGTCCAAGAGTTGACCAGGGTGGGTATGGGCCGATTGGAAATGGAGGAGGTTGCCCGCCTTTATGCCCGCGTGTTGATCCATAACGAAGAGCCCTCGAAGGTCAAGAATGATGTCAAGGAATTGAAATCAAATTTCCAAGTCATCCGTTACTGCTTCAATGATGAGGAACGCACGGGTTATCCTTTCTGAGTGAGCGCGATGGCTGTGCGAAATGAAAGTGCTTTTGATGCTCTGATGGGTTCGTTTACGCACATCGATGGTCACATAGTTGACGAACATACTGATCCATGGGTCCTATGGCACACCACGGATCTCTATGCTTGGTGGCATTCATTTGAGGACCAATGCCAGACTCCATTGGGTCGAAAACTAATGAATGCCTTTGCTGATCAAGAAGAGTATCTCCTCAATAGGAATGCCACTCTGTCCACTGGTTGGTTTTCAAAAAAGCGACGTCAGCAAGAAGCGATTCAACGTCGTTGGTCCACATATGGTTGGGGCCAGTTTGATGTGTCCAAAAATTCGGCTTCTACCCTTCTTTTTGCGCCTATTGCGGCAGGTTTAGCTCTCGCCACGACAGAGGGGGTCAATGGGCAAAGGAACAAGGTGGAATGGACTCAACTCAATCAACGATTGATTCAATTTGATTTTTCACCAAGTGACACGCGACTCCCACCAGCACCCCATCCCCCAAAGATGCCATGGACGAGCCCCTTTGACCATGGTCTTCAGCCACCTTATGTCTTTTCTGAACTCCTCCACAACGGCACAGAACTTTCACTTGAAGGCGAAGTCGTTTGCATGCTTCCGCTCGGTGCTTTCACACGTCTTTTCCATACCTGTAGGGCATACCCAAATGCACTTGCTCAAGAGCATCAAAACTCATGGCAAACGCCAGGGTTGCAAGCTGGTGATCGGTCGGTGTTGCTGATGGTCGTTTCTTCCATGTCTGGTTTACTGGACCGCGGTGAACGACCGATTTACTTGGAAAATCATGGAAGCTGGAATCCACTGATTGAACATTACTTGATTCAGTTTGGTTGGGGTGCCCCCACCTCAATTGAGCCAATGGATTCAGAACATGGGGTTCGTTTTTTTCTATCCCCTACTGCAACTTTTCCCTTCCTGGTTGGTTGGCTTGTTGCAATGTGGGAACGAGGGCACGGAATTCCAAGCAAATTTAGACTTGAAAAAGAGGGTGAAAATTGGGTGTTGGAGATTGATTCAAGACACGCCTATAACTGAGGTGTAGTGGTCCAATTTCGTTCGATTACAACGAGCAACCTCCACGCATCTATGGTTAAGGACTATAACCACGACATGGAGTCGGGAAACTTGCACAGATGTGCATGGTGTTGTTTATGTCGCTAAATCACAACCAAATGGCCTACGCTGCTATTGTTTCTACCTTGATTTTTGGTTCTATTTTCGTCGGGTTCTCAGGTGTCTTCCAAACCAGCGAAAGCGTTGGTGGATTCGAACCTGCTGCGGAAGAAGATTTGCTTGGACAGGGGACTTCGCTTGGAATCGCCATTGATACCGATGGTGACGGCCTTTCTGATGTGCTTGAAAACACGCAGTATGGTACCGACCCCAACGATCCAGACACCGATAAAGATGGAATGAGCGATGGTTGGGAAGTCGACCATGGACTCAATCCACTCGACAATGGTGAATCGGATGACCTGCTTGTAGAATCTGGTGAAGCAGACACTGAGGATGCTAACATTGCTAACGAAACAGATTCTTGGCCTGACCCAAGTCAAGGACCAAACGGAGATCCTGACCGTGACGGTCTCATCAACAAAATCGAAGAGGAACTCGGTACCGACCCCCAACGCAGTGACTCGGACAATGATGGTCTCAATGACCGCTGGGAATCCCTCTACACCATGACTGTGGCAACGCCTGGAGGCGATGTCACACTTTTCGACCCACTCAATGGAAATTGGGATTGCCTTTTGCTTGACCAAGCAATGGAAGACACTCTTTCAACTCGGTTTAACGGCGAAAACGGAGTTGCAAGTTGGGACGACCTAGCCAACTCCATCGGAGCGCATTCATGTGATATGATCCTCGATTCAGACGACGATGGGCTAGCAAACTTCGAAGAAGAGGCGTTCGGTACGAACCCAACTGAACGTGATTCGGACATGGACCTCATCGATGATATCATTGAAGTGTCAAACGTTTCGGTCGGTCTTTTCACCGGTGTAGGCGAAAACTGTAACATTCCTCTTCTCGATTCGATCACCCGCACCGCACCTTTCCAAGACAAAGATCGATCTTGGTTTATGATGGACATGGATGGTGATGGTCTCTTGAATGGCCCATCTGATTGGGACACAGACGGAGATGGGATGCCTGACGGTTTCGAATTTTGCTACTCGAACGCTCTTGACCAACCGAACAACAACGCCCTTGAAACACTGAACCCATCGAACGCCTCCGATGGCTATGGGGATTGGGATGAAGATGGTATGAACAACTACGAAGAGTACCAAGTTGCTAACATCTTTGGCCCAACGAACTTCACATCACCATGGCGCATGGATACTGACCTTGACGGTATGCCAGACGGCTGGGAATCAACAAACGGGCTTCACCCACGGGATGGTGCAAACGGGGACCTCGATCCAGACCACGACGGATGGGATGCAGATGGCGATGGCGCCGTTCGCTACGACACGCTCGAATACACAGCAGTCGTCATCGGTATTGATGTTGCAGAGGACCAATGGGTTGACGCAAACTCAACTGTTGCACGGGCTCAAATCACCCTCGCTGGCGGTAACAAGCAAACAATCCCTATGGTCGCACCAGTTTCAGGCTATGTCTATGAAATCCACGTATCTCTTGGTCAGGCCGTGGAATCACGGTTGTTCACCTGGATGGAAATTGTAGAACCTGAAGAACAGTTCACAAACCTCATGGAATACAACGCTCGTGACCGAGACGGTGATGGAATCATCGATGGACGCTCCACAGACCCGCTCAACCCTGACACCGATGGCGACGGCTTGATCGACGGTATTGAGGTCATGGGCTGGGAAATTCTTGTCGTGAATAATGGTGTCATTCGCACATGGGTCACTTCAGACCCCGGTTTGTTCGACACAGACGAAGACGGCCTCTCCGATTACAACGAATTTGCCTCAGTCTGTACTGGTGGTTCAAATGCCTCCAATCCAGACACCGATGGTGACGGCCTTGGCGATCAATCTGAAGCCTTAGCTGGTTTCTCTTGGGAAGGCGTGGCATACTTCACTAGCCCATGCATGTTTGATACCGACAACGACGGCCTAGAAGATGGAGAAGAAGTCATCGCTGGGAAAGACAATTTCCTCACTCACGCCAACAACTCCGACACAGACAACGACACACTCATAGACGGAAATGAGGTCTTGTTTGTTCCACGTCCCTTCCAAAATCCAACCAACCCTCTACTCAATGATACAGATGCAGATGGAATGTTGGACGGTTGGGAAATGCAAGTGAAGTCTGCAGAAGAGAACACCAATTCTCACAGTCTATGGGTTTCCTCCTCATCATGGGAACGACCAGGTTGCGTCCCAGCTCAAAACAACGATTGCACAATGGAAGCTGGTGGGTATGTTTGGCAAAACAACCTAGGTGGGTTCATTATTGAAGCAAAATTCAGCATCTCTGAGATGAACCTCACAGGGTTTGCGTTGCCGCTCAATGACTTCTGTTCATGCAACGGACGCTGGGCGCTGGATCCCTCGCTTGATTCCCTAAAGGACGATACTTTCGATATTGACAATGATTCATTGGCCAACGGGGCAGAAGCACCTGACAAGTGGAACACCAACCCAGTCGATGACGATACTGACGGAGACCAACTACCAGACGGCTGGGAGGTCTACTACTCCGGACTCGCACTTGAAGCTGGGCTCGTCGACAACGCCAGTGTGAGTGCATACGGCGCTCGAGGTGTGTTGGATCCATCCATGCCTGACAGTGACTTGAATGGTATTGATGATGGTCTTGAGGACCCGGATGACGATGGATTGAACCGCACAGGTCTCATGAAGAAGTACTGCCCAGGTTACAACGATACCACCAATTCAGAATGCAACATCGACCCTGAATCCCCAGATGGCAAGAGGTTCTACGATAACCTCGAAAATTACACCAACTTCGAGGAATTGCAGAATGGTACCAACCCAATCAGCAACGATACGGATGGCGACGATTGGAACGATGGGCCTGAGGTGTATTACCAAGACCACGACAATGATGGCATGGCTTCAGGCTGGGAGTTCCACTTCCAGTTCGATCCGTTTGACGCAGCAGACCGTATGGTCGATCAAGATGGTGATGGACACGTGAACTACTGTGAATACAAATGGGACACAAATCCAAGGGACCCAACCAGTTTCCCAGGCCAAGGTGAATTGTGCGATCCATTCGCTCAATGAAATTTGGATTTTGGGCACAAGCCTGCCTAAGATTCATGTCTGAGAAGAGCCGAACACATACCATGAGGGGGCAGTTGCGCATAGGTGCCGTGCTTCTTGTGGCCTTCATGTTCATTGGCAGCCATCCTGCTGCAGCTCAAGAAGACCCACATTGGCTCAGCGGCTCTGACCAACTGGTGTTTTACCAAGAGCAAGGATTGACTGCAAACCAGACCCTTTCACTCAACGGGACGAGCAACCAAGCCTTGCAGGAGGCCAGTTGGGCCTTGGTCAACATTACCCTCTTCGACCAATACGAAGTCATCACTTCTGGTGATTACCTCTCGAGCGTGATTCCTTCAGGGGAACAACGCTGGAGTTGGACCCTGGTGATTGATGTCGAGGGTATTGATTGCACATGTGTTCTCGAGGTACATCCCTCACCAGATCCAGACCAACAACCAGCATTGCTTCATACTTACCTTGGCGAAAGCGGACATAGGCCATTGCTCATGCCCCCTTCTGAAAATACCTACCTGCTTACTCAGGATGTTATGGACATAGGGTTTGACGCACTGACTCCTCTCGGCACGGTCAATGGCTCAGTGATTACAGCTCATGTTTGTGAGGCTCCAAATGATGTTTGCCTTGTCGAAGCCACTCCCTTTAATCTGGATGCTAGAATGGAAAAGGAAGGCTTCCATGTGATGTTTAACGCCACAGCACTCGATTTACCTGATGGGTTTTGGAAGTTTGAGTTAGAAATGGAGGATTTGATGTTAAGACCATCAAATCCAGTATCTTTCCTCCTTCATCTTGACCGACAAGCACCAGTTGTCTCTCTGTCGAATTCTATTGCAAGCGCAGAAACATCCGACCAACCATCATCTATGTCGAATTCTGTGGTGGAGGACACTGAAGTTTTGTTTACAGCAGTCGTTTCTGACGGTTACGCCGGGGAATCTGAGGTACTGACATGGTCCAAGGTCTCTCCAAGCGGCGTTCAAACGGCGTTTGACAACACTTCCTATGTCTCCGATGCGAGTGTGTTCTTCGTTCCTACTGAAGCTGGTGAGTGGACCGTTTCTTTGTTGGTCCGAGATTCTGCTGGCCATCTGATCCGAACCACCACCTCATTTTTGGTTGTCAATGCGGATCCGGTAGCTGTAATCACCCTCGACGGTCTCACGGTGTCCGATGGAGACCAACTCACCATGCCTACTGGCACCGGATGGTCACTAAATGCGAGTCAAAGCATGGACACAACACAGGATCAAAAGATGCTTCTGTTCAAGTGGTATTTGGGTGAAGAACTCATCCAAAATGGCGGATCAGTTTTGGACCCAACAACATTGACAACAACAGGTGAACAAACGCTCAGGCTCGTAGTTACAGACGATGATGGTGCTCAAAGTGAGCTCACATTCACCATGTTAATTCCCGCTCAATCGGTCGATGCTCCTGAGGGTTCTTTGGGCGGCAATCTGTTCACATTCGTCTTCGTTGGTTTGGTTTCAGTAGCACTGTATCTTCTGGTGAAAATGGGTGCAGGTCCTCCACAAGAATCTCTGCCCAAGTGGCAAAGCAAAAAAGAATGATTGATTCATTTCCCAATTCCTTGAGTTGGATTTCTTCATCCATGGGGCAACGATTGAAGATGGAGCGCTTCTTGGGGTTATCATGTACGACGCAGCGCTGGACCTCATTGGGACGCCGCCTTCACCAATTACGAACGAAGAGTATGGTCGACGGGTTGATCGTCTGACTTCACAAATGAGACCAGGTGACCTTCTCATCGTGCCTGCATCTTCCGCTGCAGTGCACTCCAATGACGTTCATTATCCGTACAGAACCCAGAGTGATTTACTCTATCTTGTGGGTTGGGAAGAAGAAGAAGCAGTTTTCACCGTCCACCACGAAGGTGGATCTTGGGTTCGCACTCTTTTCGTTCAACCAAAAGACACACTCAAAGAAATATGGGAAGGCCGAAGGCCCGGTGTCGAAGGTGCTCTTGCTGGTTGGGCCACTGACAAAGCACGCTCAACAGCTGAACTTCTTCCTGCCCTTGAGGCATTGATCAGCGATTCAACCCGTATCCTGCTTCGAACAGGAATAAGAAGTGAATTGGATGACCTCGTGGTTTCAGCCCTCCAGCGAAGGGATCGTGCACGCCAACATTTTGGAACTGGACCAATTACCATTGAAGATCCAACTTCACGGATTGCAGAATTGAGGCTCAGAAAATCTTCGGCAGAAATCGAACAGATGAGGTTTGCATCCGATGTGAGTAGCGTCGCCCATGTCGCTGCCATGAGGAACACTAAACCCGGGCGGATGGAATATCAACTCCAAGCAACCATTGAGGGCTTTTTCGTCTATGCTGGTACGTCTGGTTGGGCTTATCCATCCATTGTTGGTTGTGGCGATAACGCCACTGTGCTCCATTACCACCAGAACAACGATGTTTGTGAAGACGGTGAAGTTATTTTGATTGATGCCGGTGCTGAATACCGTGGCTATGCGGCTGACATCACACGTTCATGGCCAATCAGCGGCACATTCACAGAGGCTCAACGCGAAATCTACCAAATCGTTCTCGATGCTCAGCTTGCAGCTATTGACAAGTGTCGACCTGGGCTTGCTTACAACGCCCCTCATGAGGAAGCACGACGAGTCCTTGCAGAAGGGCTCATCAAACTGGGTGTCATCACCCAAACTCTTGACGAAGCATTGAATCCAGATACTGGAGATTTGAAGAAGTGGTACATGCACAACACAGGCCATTGGATTGGCTTGGACGTCCACGATGTTGGAATCTACAAACCGAATGGGGAGCCACGACTTTTGGAAGAAGGGATGGTCCTCACCGTTGAGCCAGGATTGTACTTTGGTGCGTGGCGTCCCGATGTTGATTGCCCACAGCGTTATGCAAACCTTGGTATACGTATTGAGGACGATGTGTTGGTAACATCGGGTGACCCGGATGTTCTCACCGCCTCATGCCCAAAGACCATCGAGGAAATTGAAAGCATTACTGGACAACCTTTCTGAGTCGATTCTATGGATTGGAAATCAATATTACAGCGTCAATCTGAGTGGTCGCCCGGTANTGCAGGGGAGTACCGACTTGGTGTCGAAGAGGCCCTCGTTCTCTACAATGATGCTCCTTTGCACCTGCTCATGAATGCAGCTCATCAACGGCGCGTAGCCATGCACGGGCCAAGTGAGGTGACATACCTCGTGGATCGAAACATCAATTACACCAATGTATGCACAATTAATTGTCAGTTTTGTTCTTTTTATCGCCCCCCAGGCCACGATGAAACATACACGCAGAGTTTCGACGAAATTTCCAATCGTATATCGGCGCTTGAAGAAATTGGTGGGGTTCGAATTCTGATGCAAGGTGGAGTGAATCCCGCTTTGCCATTTGAGTGGTATGAAGATCTCCTCAGCCACATACGAGCTAATCACCCAAGCATCGCAATCGATTGTTTCAGCCCCATCGAAATTGAAGGCATCGCAGAGGTTAGCAATCTCTCTACACTTGAAGTGCTCACGCGCCTGAAGGCTGCTGGGATGCATGGTTTGCCAGGAGGTGGTGCCGAAATGTTGGTGGATGATGTACGAAAGGATGTATCACCAAAGAAAGGTTTGCCAGCCAATTGGCTCAGAGTCATGGAAGAGGCTCAGAGTTTGCAATTGACAACGAGTGCTACCAACGTCATTGGCTTTGGTGAATCAAACCAACAAAGGGTCGAACACATGCGCAGAGTGCGTGATCTTCAAGATGCGTCACTTTCCAAGCACGGTTCGGCTTTCACCTCATTCATCGCTTGGCCTGTTCAACTTGAAAGCAATAGCTTTGGGCGTCGCAATCGAGGACAAAACCGAGTGACGCTCGGCGCAGGTTCATCCGAATACTTGCGCCATGTCGCAGTGGCTCGGTTATTCCTCGACTCCATTCCTAGCATCCAGTCTTCTTGGCCGACAATGGGCATTAAGACGGCGCAGATGGCACTATTTGGAGGTGCAAATGATGTGGGTTCTACCATGATGGAAGAGAACGTCGTTTCTGCCTCTGGTACGACAAAGTTCAGTGCGAGTGAAGTGGAATTGCAACACGTCATCAAACGGGCAGGGTTCACACCCGTTCGCCGAGACAGTGATTACGTGCACCTCGAAACTCCTGACTTGGGA
>QQSI01000020.1:55688-64317 GCA_003602645.1 Candidatus Poseidoniales archaeon
GTACCTGCTCCAATCCCAGTTCAAGCCTAATCATTCGCCGGTTGTCGAGTTGTAATACACAACCCATATTTCAGCGTGAATGTTCCTTTGACCATTACCGATTCCATCCGAAGGCACGTACTCTTGACCGTTGAATAACCCCTTGTAAGACAGATGGTTATTGCCACCGGAAGTGTCGCTCCAATCTGTAATGTCGAACGTCCATTGTTTCACATCCTGACCGGCGCACCAACCTGCACGACCGTATGGCCAAGAACCAAATTGGTTGGCCACAACACCGTTTCGCACTTCATCCTCACAGCCTTCATTGGAGTAGACAATTGGATGCCACTCGTATGTTGAATAACCATTGAGGTAGTAGTGGTGCTGGTGATCGCAGAATTCTGCACAATTGGCATTGTCTTTACCAAAGCCGTGTCCAGTGATGGTGGCTACAATTTCGACTTTCGTAGCCCAAGATGGTACAGTGAAATTGAGGTGGCGGTTGTACGTCGATTCGTTGTTGTAAGTGCCATCAAATTGGCCGCCAGTGAATGCAAAGGTTGCCTCATCACCGCGTTCACCCGAACCCCAATCACTGAACAAAAGAGAAATTGTAAGGTCTCCCTTGTTCGCACCTCGGTATTTGAAGGTGCGATTATCATCGTTTTCGAGCATGAATAAGTAGGGTGAAATGTCGGTCAACCACTTCCCTTCCCGACCATAGGTCGTAATCCAACGCATGAATTCTGTGCCACATGATGAATCATTGCCTCGGTCACAGATTCTCAAGTTTGCCTCATAATCCCATTCATGGCAACCACCATAGGTGCCATCGGATTTTTGATAGCGGTTTGCACGTTCATCGCATGCATGTTCATGATACACTTCGAGGGTATCATAATCTGTTAAATTTGAAGGGAAAATAGCGCTTTGAGCTGAGGTAAATCCTCCTCCCCAGCCACCAGAATGGCGGTCGAAATCCCAGACGACCACTTCGTGAACAGCGTCGTCTTGCCGACGGATCTCCACTGGGAATTCTGCGTTCCACTGGTGCGGCTCATGGATCAGATGCATTGGGTCATTGGTTTGTGAAGTCCATGCGTAAAGTGAACCAGTTTCCCTTGCCTGCTGGAATCGATCGATACCCATGTATCTTGGATTGTTGAAACTCGTCACCATGTCTCCAAGCCCACCGCCGATGCCACCGGCTTGCTGATCGATGTAATGGATTCGATTCTGCCATTTCGCTTCCTCATCGGGATTGAGGGCATTTTCGACAGCAGCCTTCCTGTTGAGGACATCGTTGTGATAGGTTGTATCAAACGAACCAAAGAACAGGTGAACATTGTCTGGTAATCCCCGAATGAATGGTCCGGGACTTTGCCCCCACGTTGCCGAATTGGAGTTCCCAGAACCATCAGTGTACTTGAATAAGAAGAAATAGACATCATGACCTGTCCATTCTTGTTGAAAATAAAATGTACCATCCAAGGTTGGGACTGAGAAGTGTGGCACGACATCCATTGGACCGTTGAGGGCTGTGGCACTGGTCCAATCCACAGGTGCTTGAACAACGGCACAGCCACGATGGTCAATGGTCCACCGTTGCGGTGAATCCGGGCATTCATCGATGTTGGCCGACACACCATCATCATCGAGGTCTGCACATCCAACTTCGTTTACATCAAGTCCACTTGGGGTACCCTCGCACAAATCAAGTGCATCATTCACGCCGTCCATATCCGTATCCCTTTGAACAGCAGCACACCCTCGTTCATCCACATCGGTGGCATTCAGTGGGGTTTGTGGGCAACGATCAAGTTGGTCTCCCGTGGCGTTGACGTCATTGACTGAATCATTATCATCATCTTCATCCTCTGTTGCGTCTGCACAGCCATCGTCGTCAAAGTCAGTCGTTGAATCACGAATCCATGAAGTGAATCCTTTTGGACACAAATCGACATCATCCATCGACAGGTCGTTGTCATCGTCATTGTCTTCATCGAGATCCAAACATCCATCACCGTCCCAATCACTGTACAGCGTGGAACCCCATCCAATTCGGCCGTAAGGACATGCGTCCTCGACATCAAGGACACCATCATTGTCGTCGTCGGCATCTTCGGTCACATCATGGCAACCATCAGAATCAAAATCAGCATCAGGAGTGCTTAGCCAGCCAAAGGAATCCGGACAATTGTCATGCGAATCAATAACGCCATCGTTGTCATCGTCGTCATCCTCATCGTTATCTCGACAACCATCTTCATCCTTGTCGCTGTTTGAATTTGATTTCCATCCTTCATCTTCACCAATACCATCCGGGCATCGATCATTGATGTCGAGCACACTATCACCGTCCTGATCTGAGCCTCCACCCTCAAGGATGACGTTGGTCACGATGGTGTCCGTGAGTGTGGTGTATTCGCCGCATGCGGCCGTGGTTGCGATCGTCATGGAAGATTCAATCTCGGTGAAATCAAGCATGATTTTCCACGTGCCATCTTCATTGATTCCGATGGAACCAGAAGTACCGTCGGATATTGCGTAGGTTAACGAGCACGATTCGATAGCATCGTGGGTTAACGTTCCTTGGTACCAGAGGAGGTTTGGCTCTTCCAGAAGTTCGTTTGCCGGAGCTTGGAGGGCGGGTGCATCTTCGACTGGTGGTGTGACTTCTATGGTGTGAGTGAGTGGGATATACACCATGTCGCTGGTGTATGTAGGTGCAGTAACGACCTTGATGGTCACAGTATAGTTGCCCAACATTGCGGGAAGAAACTCAAGCGTATAGCCGAGCGGACTTACCGTCCATCCATAGGCAGCTATGGTGTTGAAAGAAGGATCGAGAACAGTCGGGGTAGCTTTCCAACCCTCACCCTTGAACAAAACCTGGAGCATGATCGGTGTTCCATCAAGTTCAACGGTTTCAACGACATTTGCCCACTCAAAAGTGAGATTCTCAGCGATATTTGATTCGACTTCCGATACCGGTTCATCTACTTCTACAGCACCCAAACATCCGGCGAAGCACAGGAGGGCGACGAGCAGCACTGCACATGGCACTGAACGATTCATACCACTCAGTACAGTTGGCCGTCTTTGAATGTGTTGATTTCACAATTGGTCCGATTCAGTCCGACCATCGTTTGTAGGAAGAGATTCAATGTGAACAGGAATCGTTGGATGTGCTACTGCGATGGGTTTGACAAACATCAACGAACCACCCTTCGGACGCTCGATTCGGATCAGAAGTTCCCAGTGAATACGAATCAAGGGCGTCGACACAGTCCCTGGCCAAGGTTGCTGTGGCGCTTCAAGCACCAATTGGGCCGATGACCATGGTACCCTACCACCAAATTCCATAACCCGCATTGGGCGGAGAAAAAGCCCCCCCTTTACCTCATGGTGTTCCATCGGTGATTCTTCGCCACCACCAGTACCGTCGTCGAGACCAACCTCCCAGTGGTGCGGGAGTGCCGTTGTGAGACCTGGTGGAGGTTGCGACTGATGGGAGCGCCCAAGCGTCTGAAAGACATCTTCACGAGCAGGAGGAAGCACACCAACACGCCACATCACTTCGATGTTGGACCAGTTTTCTCTGCGTTCTGGAAATTCAATCTGAACGCTGAGTGGCTTACCGGCCATTGGTGTTTCACTTAGGATGATGACAGGGTCGTCGGGTGCTGAACGCAAGAATGCACGTTGGTTGACCAGATCAAAGAAATTCGCTCCTGCCCTAAACAACAGCGGTGCCAAGAGAAGAGGCACAATGATCAGAGTGAGTGCGGGGTAATCCAGCAATCCAATACGAACGGTGCCTGTTCCAACACCCGGGATGCCCATAGCGTCCAGCAGCGGTTCAATTGAAAGATAAGCAAGGCCGAGCAACAGCACCATGACTGAAAAAGACATGAACCTTCGAACAGCCCTATGAATCGGGTTTGGCGTCAAGTACCAACCTTGACGATGCAATTTGACGATTCGGGGGATTTTTCCTAGTTCTACAAACGAAGTGGGACGTTTTATGTTCGCATCATCAAAGACTTCTCCCTGGTAGATGTACCTCTGCTCAATCAACCAACTTTTTTCATTTCCAAGGCAGAAGGATGGAGTGACTGTCTCCATTGCCTCTACAATTTTTTTTGGTGACACATCCCGAAGGACAGTGGTGGTTTGGGTCGCAATTGGTAATTCACTCGGTTCAAATCTTCCCGGTTCGAATGGGGGGTATCGTACCCTTTGTTCCAGTTTAATTTGCCCCATGTGCCTCACCTAACGGAACATTAACCGGGTTCCAGCTTTGAGTGCTAATCTTCTGAAAGCGGGGACTTTCTTGATGAGAGCGAGGCCGAGTGGTACCGGTTTTTCAATGTCGCCAATTTCGTTGATCAATTCGAGCACATCCTCCTGAGCGAAGTTAACAAAGTGCTTATTCAACTCTGCATCGGTTGTGTCTGATACGAGTAAATTGCGTAATGCACGCGCTTTGTCTTGATCCTTTTTCATTGCATTGAAGTGTTTTGATGTGATCTTTTGCAGTTGTTTTTCATTGAGGGCATCCTCCTTTATGGCCGCTGATAGTGGAGTTAAGATGCCTTTGATCTGCCTAAAACCAGGCCCAATGCCGCCACCGGTCGTTGGTTTTGCCATACCCGCGGCATCGCCCAACAAAATCACTCGATTCGACACAGTTTTTTTGATCATGCCACTTGGGATTGGGCCACAGTAGCGTGCTGTTTCGGTGACCGATGCAAAGCGATCCTTCCACAACTCGTGATTGAGGAGGTCCTCATAACACTGCTCGACGCTTTTACCTCCGAGTCTGTCAGGGGTCGACCAGACACCAATGCGGTGGCTGCCAAATCCAGAGGGTATGACCCATGCGAAAAATCCGGGCGCTATGGCGGAGCCACTGAACATTTCTAGCCACCTTGGATCCCCCTCATAGCCAAACACTTCAGTTTGGAAACCAATCATCATCTCATTCGGTCTTCCCATCTTGAAATGTCTCCGTGTCCAGCTGTGTGCGCCGTCGCATCCGATGAGTAATTTTGTGCTCATTTGTACCGATGCTCCATCGATGTTCACTCGAACTGAGACGCCGTGGTCATCGGCTGATGCGTCTTCAGGTGTGGAGTTGAGGGAGAGCGTAGCGCCTGCTTGCATCGCTTGTTGCACAACGCCTTGATCGAACTGTTTTCGGCACACAACGTAGGTGCGAAGTTTTCCTTCAGTTCCCACAGGGACCAATGTACCATCCGGGCCGTGAATTTTTGCTCCATCGATCTCTTGCAGGACCGAATCATAGAGTTCAACTTCGTGCATCGCCTTTGGTGTGACAAGTCCTGCACACTGGAAAGGCCGTCCAATTTCAGTGTGCTCCTCGAGCATGAGCACTGAATGCCCAAGCGAGGCGAGATGAGTGGCGGTTCTTCCTCCAGTTGGCCCGGCTCCGACGATGATGACGTCCCAGTCAGTAGCGAGCATGAACCTTTGAGCAAAGCCGCACCAATGAATCTTCGCTTGAATTTAGATGCACGAGGGCTGGTTAGAATGCGTCAGCGCTTGGCGAATTTATAGCCAATGCTTTCATTTTTCTTGATGTAGAGGCTGGAGGAGAAATCTTTTCCAGTCTTTTTGGCTTTGAAATCATCAAATGGACCCAATTCTCTTTTCTCGATCAGAATCTTTGCTTCCTCTCTGGTGATTTCACGCTTTGATATTTCTCGCGCAATCTGTAATTTACATCCAGTTGAGCCTTCCTCGGGTTGATAATGCGTTTCGGTTTCAACAATGTTCACCTTTGTAACAGGGCACACAGCCACGACGCCTGGCACAACTGGGAACCGCCTTGCATCTGCTGCAGCTTCTCGAGGTGGGAAATCGAATTTGACACGAGTGTTCTCGATCACAAGGAATGCTTTGAATGGACGGCCACGTTTTGAAGTAAAGTCCTCCAATAGATCCGATTTTCCTTTGGTCATGATAACTTTTGCTTCATCGGGCGTGATGAGACGCTTGCACATCTCCTTGGATAATCCTCTGAACTTACATTCTGCATTGTCGCAAGCATACATGGTTTGCCCGATCCTTATGGTGCCATGATCGCATGAAGGGCATGGGCACAATTCTTCATCGTTTTCGTCGGTGGATGATTGACCACCGCCAACAAATTCAACGCGGCCTTCATCGGTCAGTTTCACTGTGGCGACATAGCCTTCACCTGAACGGCTGAAGAACCCATGCAGGTCGGCTATTTCCCTTTGTTCCAACAGCCGAGCTGCTGTCACGCGGTCAAACCAGCGCCCGCTCGTGTCCTTCCAAAACACAAACGAACAGCCTTTGTCGCGTCCCTCATTCTTTTCACATTGGTAGGCAAGGGTGGTTTCCTGAATTGCTGCAGAGCACGCAGGGCAAGAGCCAATGGATGGTTCTTGGAGGTACAATTCTGCACGGTCATGGTTTTTGATGCGTTCGACCATGGTTGTGGTTTGCGCAACAATTGTGTTCATGTAATTTGATTTTGGATCGTCGCCCCGTTGAACCCGCAGCAATGAGGCTTCCATTTCCCCAGTGAGTTCAGGGGAGGTAATCCACTCAACAGGAATCCTACGAAGAACATCGATAATCCGAATACCATGTGCCGCAGCGCTGATGCTACCACCTCTAGCACGGAGGATGTATCCACGGTCCACCAACTTCTCAATCGTGTCTGCTCTCGTTGCTGGTGTGCCAAGTCCTTTTTCTTTCATTGCGGACGCCAAGTCTTCATCTTCGATGTTTTTACCTGCGTGTTCCATTAAACGCAAAAGTCCAGCTTCCTTGAGTCGCCCTTTTGGTTTGGAACGTTCTTCCTTGAAATCAAAACCGCTGATCTCCGCCTTGCATGGGTTTTCTGGAAGTGTGTTCCATCCTTCAGGTAGGTCCTGCTTCTTAGGTCGCACCGCTCTCCATCCTGCAGTTTTGATGGTTCGTACTTCCTTGAGGAAGCGCTCTCCACCAAGCAAAGCTGTGCGCTTTTGGACATCCCATACTGCTGGAGGGTACCATGATGCGAGGAAGGTTCGGACAATCAAATCATACAATTTTTTGTGATCAGCACTAGGGAAGCCATCGGGAATCTTACCGGTTGGAATGATGGCAAAGTGGTCGCTTACTTTAGCGTCGTCAAAATTCCGGCCCGTGTTTTTCAATCCGTCAGAGGTCAACGTCGAACTGAAAGGATTGAAGTCATCTTGTGCCCCAAGTTGCCGGATGATTTTCGAAATTTCTTCTTTCATATCATTCGGGAGGTGCCTTGAATCGGTTCTTGGGTAGGTGGTGAGTTTGAGGTCTGCATAGAGGTTCTGAGCTACGCCCAAGGTCCTCTTTGCTGACCATGACCACAAGTTGTTTGCTTCCCGCTGCAAACTGGTCAGATCGAAATTCAAAGGAGGTTTTTCACTCGCATCCCGCCGAGCTTCTGTAACATCCGCTTTTTCACCTGATTCAACGAGTGCTTTCAAACGATCATGTTCTGCTTGCTCCACAATTCGGTGTGGTTTGTAATCTGGCTCATCGGGGTTGTCGACGTGGTTGGTCCGCTCCCAACGAGCGTTCCATCGGGCATCTCCAGCTGTGAAATCGGCATTGAGTTGCCAAAATGGAAGGGGTTTGTGGCCGAGGACTTCCAATTCGTGATCTACAACCATCGCCAATGTGGCGGTTTGAACGCGGCCAAGAGAAATTGCGGCTCGTTCGTTTCGCTTGCGAGGTAAAAACGAGTTTGCAATTCGTGAACCGTTCATTCCAATGATCCAATCTGCTTCAGAACGAGCATAAGCCGCATCCATGAGTGCATTGTATTCTGAACCGTCTTTGCGCTGCTCATAGGCTGTCGTTATGGCATCCTTTGTCATGGATTGGAGCCACATTCGAGATGTTTTCACCTTGGATTTCGTGTGTTGGACAATGGTTCGGAAAATCAGTTCCCCTTCGCGTGCTGCGTCACATGCATTGACAATTTCAGTTACGGATTTATCCTTGATCAGTCTCGAAACCGCCGTGAGTTGTTTTTTCCCACGCCCTCCGATTGGTTTGTACTCAAAGGTGTCTGGGACGAATGGCAATCTGTCCACTGTTTTTCTCCAGTCTTTGAATGCTGCATCGTAATCGTCCATGTACTTCAATTGCAGGAGGTGACCAACTGCCCAAGTGACGACAAGTCCACTTCCTTCCCAGTGAGTTTCGTGCTTTCCTTTAACGCCGAGCACATTGGCGATGTCATTGGCGACGCTTGGTTTCTCGGCCAGAATAACAATCGTCATGGATTAAGAGCGCATCGCCGAGGCTACTTGAACTCTCTCTAAAGCCAGCCCTGAGCACAGATACTATCGTATCTGTCAAGATTTAGCCGCTGATATTTTTCATATTACGACTGAGCCGAAATCCAATTTTGACGGGATTGAAGTTCATCCCATGGGTCTTCACTGTTCGGTCCTCCACATCCAACACATCCCGGATAGCCTGCAAGAAGAAGTTCATGGCAGGCGCTCAAAACAAGCCCCCAGGCAATTGTTGCCTCCAACGGAATCCAGCATGTGTCTTGACCAGGTTCACTCGCCCCCAATCGGATGGAGTGCGAGGACGAACTGGAATCCTTAGG